>NZ_JBSHDU010000036.1:11300-85865 GCF_053616475.1 Streptomyces sp. NPDC055815
TTCCACGGGCGAGTGACAGACCGGCTGCGGCGGACAGTGGTGCCGTGGGGGGGCCCGGGGAAGGTGCGGCCCCCCCCCGCCCGGGGGCCCCGCCCCCCCCCAGGGTGCGACGGGCCCTCCGTCGTGCGTCACCGCCTGAGCCGCGCCCAGGGGGTGAAGGTGAAGACCGCGCCGCCGACCAGGATGATCGTGCCCGCGACGAGGGCGAGGGCGCGCAGGGCGCCGTCGTTCTCGGCGCCGGTCTGGGCGAGGTTCCCGCCGTCGGAACCGCCGGAGGCCGAGCTGGTGCCCGCGGCCGTCCCGCCGTCGGAGCCGCCGGAGGCACCGCCGGCCTGCTTGCTGGTGTCCAGTTCGAGGGAGGCCTGCACGGCGCCCTTGACCTGGCAGGGGATCACGATCGGCGAGCCGCCCAGCGAGACGCTGATGGTGAGCGCGCCCGGGCTGAGGGTGGACTTGCCCGTGGCCCCCGGGGTGTAGGTGCCCTTCATGTCGGGCAGGTCGACCGGCTTGCCCGCTTCGAGGGGAGCCGCGTTGGCGGGTCCGGTGACCTTCACCGTTCCGCTGTCGGCGCCGCCGAGCTTGACGGCCATGGACGGCTTGAGGGCACCGGCGGGCAGGGCCGCCGGGCTGTTCATGACGCCCTTGGCGGTCTTGACCGTGAGGTCGTAGCCGTTGCCGTTCTTCTTGGCGTCGATCGTCACCTTGGAGGCGATCGAGGCGGGGCCGGGGGGCTGGCAGGAGAACTGGACGGCGACCTGCTTGCCGGAGAAGTCGGTCTGCCCACCGGAGCCGCCGGAACCGCCGGAGCTGCCACCGGAGTCGCCCCCGGTGCCGCCGGAAGCGGTCGTGCCGCCGGAGGTGGTGGTGCCGCCCGCCGTGGAACTCGTACCGCCGGACGACGTCGTACCGCCGGACGTGGTGGTCGTACCGCCGGACGTCGTCGTACCGCCCGAGGCCGAGGACCCGCCGCCCGACGCCGTCGAACCGCCCGACGCCGTCGAACCACCGGACGTGGTCGAACCGCCCGACGTCGTCGTACCGCCCCCGGACGTCGACGAACCGTCCGTCACCTTGATCGTCGCGCCGACCGGCACCGTCTCCTTCGGGGAGCACTTGGTGTCCGTCGACAGCGGCTTGGAGACGTTGATCGTGTACTTGCCGGGCGTCAGCGTGATCTCGCCCGCCTTGTCCAGCTTCAGCTTCCCCTTCATGTCGGGGAGGACCATCGGGCTGTTCTTGGGGATCGGCGGGTTCTGCCGCGGCCCCTCCATGGCGACGGTCCCGCTCCCCGCGCCGCCCAGGGTGAGGACGCCGGTGGGCTTCACCGTGTCCTTGTCGAGGTCGAGCACGTCGGGGTTCTTCGAGGCGGCCTGGACCGTCTTCCAGACGATCTCGACCTCGTCGCCGACCTTGGCCTCCGCGGGTGCGGTGATCAGCACCTTCGTGGTGCCCTGCACGGGCGGAAGGCCCGAGATCGACGGCGGGATGCACTCCGTCGCGTAACTCACCTCGGCGGCCTGGGCGGGGCCGGCGGCATACAGGATCCCCGCGCCGCCGAGCATCAGCGCGACTCCGGCCGCGCTCATCCTCCGTTGGGTACTCACACCTGTCCCTTCGTCGTCGGGCTGCTGCTCTCTGGCGCTGACGGTGCGGAGTCAGGGCTGAACCACGGCAGGGCCGCGGTCGTCTCCCCGTCCCCCGGTGCGGGGGCGGAAGCGGGTGTACGGGCCGGGGCGCGCCGCCGCGGGCGCGCCCTCGTCCGGGTCCTGGGGGCGGCGGCCCGGCCGGCCCCGGAAGCGGGCCGCGCGCGGTCGACCACGGCCATGCCGATCCGGAACAGCGCGGCCGGCACCACGACGGCGAGGAGCACCCAGAAGAGCGTCACGCCCCAGGGCCTGCCGACGCCCCAGGGCTGCTCGACGAGGACCTTGCCGGCGTACGTCACGGAGACCTGGTAGTCGCCGTGGGCGCCGGCCGAGAGCTCGGCGGGGAGCCGGATCAGGGCCTTCTTGCCGGGTTCGATCGTGCCGCGCCACTGGCGTTCCTCGTACTGCGGCGCGAAGACGCCGTGGCTGGTGCCGACCTGGAAGACCGGGTCCTTGACGGGGGCCGCGCCGAGGTTGCCGACGGTGAAGACGACCTCGCGGCGCGGGGGCGCCCCGAACCAGACGAGGAGGCCGCTGGAGCCGTCGAGGCGGACGGCGGCGAGGACGGCGAGGCGGCCGTCGCCGGAGGCCTCGGGGAGCGGGGCGGTGGGATGCCCGGCGACCGTGAACTCCTTGTCGACGGCGTCCTGCTGGCCGGTGACCCCGGCGACGTGCACCACGCAGGGGCAGGGCTTGGGCGGTTCGGAGACGGGAAGCTTGGCGCTGAACCCGCCCCTGGCGTCGACGGTGGCCGCCCGGCCCTCGGTGTTGGCGCAGGAGTTGGTGCCGCCGATGACGCCCTTGCCGGGGGCGCCCTGACCGCAGATCAGGAGCATGAGCAGCGCGCCCGGTTTCCAGCCGCTGCCGCTGACGGTGATCTCGCCGCCCTTGCCGCCCTCGGCCGCGGAGAGTTCCACGACGGGCCCCGGGGCCGCCGTCGCCGCGGGGGCGGTGGGCAGCAGGACGAGGGCGAGGGCGGCGAGGAGCGCGGCGGCCGTACGGATCGTCATGCTGCCTCCGGTCGTCCTCATGCTGCCTCCGGGGCCGACGGGGTACGGGACGTGGTGCGCCGCCGTGCCGCGTACCCGGCTCCGGCCGCCGCCGCGAGGAGCAGTCCGGCCGCTCCGGTCAGCGCGGGGCCCGAGGCGAAGGAGGCCTCGGCGCGGGCGGTGGCGGGGGCGGCGCCCGGTGCGGTGGCCGTCAGCCGGACGGTGACGGCGTCGAGGGCGGGCGGGTCGGGCCAGGGTTCGGTCCTGGTGGCCCGCTCGCCGGGGCGCAGGGTGAGCGGCAGTTGGCGGTCCGGCCGGTCGAGGACGGTGCCGAGGAGACCCTCGGCGCGGACCGCGAGGCGCGGGGCGAGGACGGTGGTGCCGCGGTTGACCAGGGTGTAGCGGACGGCGTCCTCCTCCACGTGGACGTCCTCGACGGTGAGCGCGGCGAGGCGCGGTCCGCTGACCCGGAGCCGCAGGTCGACGCTGACCTCCCGGCCGGCGGCCACGGCCCGTACGGTGCCCCGGTGTTCGCCGGGCGGGGTGTCCCCGGTGACGGTCACGGCGAAGGGCACGTCGGCCCGGGTCCTGGCGGGCACGGTCACCGACGGCGCGGCGAAGGACACCGGGGCGCCCTGGCCGGTGAGGCGCACGGTGAGGGGTGCGGTGCCGGGGTTGGTGACCGACAGGGTGTCCTGGAGGACGCTGCCGGCCGGACCCTCCAGGTAGGCGTACGGCCGTCCGGCGGCGGGCGCCGCCGTCCACTCCTGGGCGCCGGGGGGCGCCGCCGCGACCGCGCCGAGGAGGGCGGTCGCGGCGGCGACGAGCCCGGAACGCGCCGCCGTACGCATCAGCGTGCCGTGCGCCGCGTGAGCCAGAGGACTCCGGCGGCGCCGGTCAGCAGGACGGTGCCGCCGAGGGTGCCGAGCGCCATGGCGGAGTCGAGCGGGCCGGTCTTGGGCAGCTGGTCGCCCTCGGTCGCGGGCGGCGGCGTGTCGTCTTCCGAGCCGCCCCCCGCGACCCCGGTGACCTGGAGTTCGAGCGAGGGCTTCGGGTTGTTCTTCGGGGTGCAGACGGCCGCGTCCATCCCGAGGGCGTGCACGGTGAGGACGCCCGCCGTGAAGGTGACCTTGCCGTTCTTCTTCGGGGTGAACGTGCCGGTCAGCGTGCCGATCTTGATCGGGGTGTCCGGTGGGATGGCGGCCGTGTTCGGCGTACCGGTCACCTTGACCGTGCCGCTCGCGTCTCCGCCGAGGACGAGCTCGGCGCGCGGGGTCATGACGCCCTTGGGGAGCTCGACCGGGCTGTCGGAGACCCCCTTCTCGAAGGACATCGTGATCGTGTACGCGCTGCCGTTCTTGACGGCCTTGATGTCGACGGGCGAGACGGCGCTCTTCGGCCCGATCTTCGTCTCGCAGGCGTAGTCGACGTCGACGACGGCCGCGTGGGCGGCCGGCGCACCGGCCAGCACGGTCGCGCCCGCCACCGCGACCGCGGCCGTGAGCGCGGCGGTCGTTCTCCTCCGGTTCGGCACCTTGGACACCCCGAGCACCCCTCACCGCAACGTAACTGACGGTCTTTCAGATTGGCCGTCAAGGTACGCCCGGGGCGTTGAGGAAGGAAGGGAACGGGTGAACTTTTGAATGCTCCCCTCCTTGAAAGGAGGACTCTCACCGTCAAGGAGGATGGGGATTTCTGGCTCACGCTGCCTGGCCAGGCGGCACCTGGTCCGGTCTTCTGCGATCGACACCAGCCGGGTTCAGACCTGCCCGGACGAGCATCACACATGCGGAGTTCTTGTCCCTGGGGGATTCGACTCCGCAGGCGGTGCAGGTATAGGTGCGCTCACCCAGCGGCAGTCCGTGCTTGGCTCTCGCTCCGCACTGCGCGCAGTCCATCGTGGTGTACGCGGGGTGGACCAGGTGCACGGCCCTGCCGTGCTTGCGGCCCATATCGATCAGGGCCTGCTTGGTGGCGCCGATGGCGGCGTCAGCGGCCTTCCTGGCCATGGTCGTCTTCGCGAGGAACTTCGGCCTGAAGTCCTCCACCGCGATCTCGTCGTGGTCACGGACCACCGCCTTGGCCCATTTACGTACGGTGTCCTGGCGCTGTCGGGCGGCCTTCTTGTGCGCCTTCGCGCGCAGCCGCTTGGCTTCGCGATAGCCCTTCGATCCGGCCTGGCCCTTCTTCGGCCTGCGGCGGGACATCATCCGGTCATAGCGGGCCAGCTTCTCTCCGACTTTCCTGCCGTGCTCGGCATGGGGCAGGTCATGGGCGTCGGAGGTGGTGGTCGCCGTCTCCCTCACACCCCAGTCGATGCCGATCACCGCCCCCGTGCCGGGGAGCGGCTCGACGACGGCCGGGACGACGAAGCTGGCGTACCAGTGCCCGAGGCTGTCCTGATGGACCCGCACCGAGGAGGGTGCGGCAGGCAGGTCCCTGGACCACACGACGGTCAGGACGACGCCCCCGGCGAGATGCAGACGGCCGCCCTTCAGACGGAAGCCGCGCCGGGTGTAGTTCAGGGACGGCAACGCCTCGCGTTTCTTCTTGAACTTCGGCATCCCCGCCCGGCACTGCTGCGACACCCGCTCCCGGATGTCCTTCTGCGCCTTGGCCCTGGACCTGCCGAAGTCCCGAATGATCTGCTGCTGCGGAACACAACTCCCCTCCCCCAGCCAGCCGCTGCTCTTCCGCGCCTCGGTCAGCATGCGGTCCAGCTCAGCCGGACCACATGTCCGCATGGCGGCCCCCTCGGGGCGCGCCAGGTTCCAGGCGTGGACCTGCCTCGACTTCGCGACGCACTCGTTCCACACCCAACGGCAGCGCTCCCACTCGGCCGACAACGCGGCGTGAGCATTGGCCGACACCCGCAGCCGGAACGCCCACCGGGCACACCCGCCATCTCCGGCCGCCACCTCGCCAGCCTGTCGGCCCCGGAAGGAGCCCCTGGTCGTGGATGCCGTCATGCCACGTCACCGTAGGCGCGCAGTCGCACACCCGCATCACGATCGCGCACCTGTCCACCTTGCGTGGGACGAGTTCGCACGGGCGTTCACTTCTCTGGGACGAAAGTCCTAGGCGGGCGCGGCCAGTTCGGCCCAGACCGTCTTGCCGGGGGCCCCCGGGGTGCGGTCGATGCCCCAGTCGAGGCAGAGGCGCTGCACGATGAACATGCCGTGGCCGCCCGGCCGTCCGGAGCGGTGCGGGGTGCGGGGGGCGGGCTGGCCGGCGCCGCGGTCGGTGACTTCGAGGCGCAGGGTGCGGGGCATGCGCAGGACGCGCAGCCGCTCGGGGCCCTCGGCGTGCAGGCAGGCGTTGGTGACGAGCTCGGAGACGACGAGCAGGACGTCCTCGGCGGCGGCCCTGCGGTCGGCGGTGGCGGCCGGGAGCCAGCCCCACTCGTGGAGCGCCGAGCGCGTGAAGTCGCGTGCGAGCGGCACCGTGCCGCTGGTCTCGCCGAGGGCGAGCGTCCGGACGTCGGAAGCTTGGTCCATCAACGCTTCACCTCACCGATCGACGGGACAGAGGGACAGGACGTACGGGCGGAGCCGTTGAGCGGTGTATGACGTCGGTCTCAGCCGGGGAGCGCTGTGGCGAGCGTCTCGTGCACGGTGAAGACGGCGTCCGCTCCCGTGATGTGGAACACCCGGGCCACCGCGGGCCGCATCGCCACCAGATGGACGCCGCCGCCGGCGGCGTCCGCCCTCAGCCGGGCGCCGAGGAGCACGTTGAGCCCGGTCGAATCGCAGAACTCCAGGCCCGTGCAGTCGACGACGAGCCGTGCGCGGCCCGCGTCGAGGGCGGTGTCCAGTGGGGCGCGGAGCAGTTCGGCGGTGTGGTGATCGAGCTCACCGACGGGCGTGAGGAGCGCGCTCCCGGCGACGTCGCGGACCTCGACCCGCAGCCGCGCGGGCGGCGCGCTGCCGATGTGTTCGCGGTCCATGGCCGTGCCTCTTCTCGCTGTCGCGGATGCCGACTGACGTGCCCCGAACCCTACAAGCGGCGTGCCCTCCGATGCACACGAGGCACTTCTCATATCGGTACGAACCGGATTATTGCCACTTGCAACCATCAGGGTCGACCGGGTAGGGCTAGAAGGGAACGTCCGACCCAACCGGCTTTGGAGGCGCCGCAAACCGCAGCGAGAAGCACCCGAAGGAGACCCATGTCACCCCGGCTCGACGCCCCGCGTACCCCCGACGCGCCGTCGGCAGCAGTCCCCCTCCCTTCCGTGGTCGATCTGCCCGATCGGCTGCTCGACACGCCGCTCGACCGGATCGGACCGGTCGACGCCCGTGCCCTGTCGAAGCAGCTCTTCGCCCGGCTCTCCGAGCTGGAGGAGGGCACCCACGACTACGCGTACGTCCGCAACACCCTGGTCGAACTGAACCTGGCCCTGGTCAGGTTCGCCGCCGCACGGTTCGGTACCCGCAGCGAACCGATGGAGGACATCGTCCAGGTCGGCACGATCGGCCTCATCAAGGCGATCGACCGCTTCGAACTGACCCGCGGCGTCGAGTTCCCGACGTTCGCGATGCCGACGATCATCGGCGAGATCAAGCGCTTCTTCCGCGACACCTCGTGGTCCGTGCACGTGCCCCGCAGGCTCCAGGAGCTCCGGCTCGACCTCGCCAGGGCCGGTGACGCGCTCGCGCAGCGCCTCGACCGGGCCCCGACCGTCGTCGAACTCGCCGAGGAGCTCGGCATCGCGCCGGAGGAGGTCGTCGAGGGCATGGCCGCGAGCAACGCCTACACCGCGGCCTCGCTCGACGCGCAGCCCGACGAGGAGGACGGCGCGGGCGGCGAGGCCGCGCTCGTCGACCGGCTCGGCTACGAGGACAACGGGCTCACCGGGATCGAGTACATCGCCTCCCTCAAGCCGATGATCGCCTCGCTGCCCGCCCGCGAACGGCAGATCCTCTCCCTGCGCTTCGTCTCCGGCCTCACCCAGTCGGAGATCGGCGCGGAACTCGGCATCTCACAGATGCACGTCTCCCGCCTCCTCGCCCGCACCCTGGGCCGGCTGCGGCGGGGGCTGACGCTGGAGGAGTGACCGTCACCATGACCGCGTCACGGGCCCGCTCACGGTCGACCGACCGTGGACGGGCCCTTTCGCGCTACCACCCGATCTGTACGTCCCCGAGGACCTCGCCGCCGATGAGGGCGGCGAGCTTCCGGGCGCGGGGGAGGTCGCCCCACTTTTCGACGTGCACGAAGACGGTGTGGTGCGGGGTCCAGTCGTCGATCTGGGCCGTGTCGCCGTGCAGGACGAGCTGGACGCCGTCGTACTGGTCGGAGCCGGGGCGCTCCGCGTCGGGGTCGTCCGGCCAGCGCCCTCGCCACGAGATGTCGGTGGTGCCGTCCCCGACGGCCCGGACGATGTCGGCCCCGACGGCCGCGAAGGGCACCTCGGCGGAGAGGCAGAGCGGCAGCTCGGCGCGGATCTCGTCGTCACCCGCGGTGTCGAGGTCGAGCTCGCACCAGAGGTACTTCCCGGTCACGGGGTCCCGCTCGGCCTCCACCCGGTCGACGGCCGCGCCCGGAAGCAGGCGCGCGATCCGCCGCACCTCCTCGACGGTACGGACCTCGACGTCGACGTACACCTCCCCGTCGACACGCTCCAGCATCCCGACGAGCCGCCACGCGCGCGCGTAGGCCTCGTCGGCGTCGGTGGTCGTGAAGACGGCGTGGGCCCGTGAATTCCCCATGCGGCGCAGACTCGCACGGGATCCGGCCGGTCTCGTAATCGATTGGCGGCCCGCACAGGCCCGTCGCTACCGTCGGGCCCCCGACCTCACGCAGAGAGCGAACCACCATGACCGGCCGCACCCGACCGACGACGACCCTGTGGCGCCCCACCGGCCCCGTCGAGCTGGAGCTCGTAAGGGAGTCGGGATGGCGGGCCTGGCCGCCGCGGCTGCCGGAGCAGCCGATCTTCTATCCGGTGCTGAACGAGGACTACGCGGTGCGGATCGCGCGCGACTGGAACGTCACGCACGACGGCGCCGGCTTCGTCACGCGCTTCGAGGTCGACACGGGGTTCCTCCGCAGGTACCCGGTCCAGCAGGCGGGCGGGCGGACGATCCTGGAGTTGTGGGTTCCCGCCGAGGAGCTGGACGAGTTCAACACGCACATCGTCGGCGAGATCGAGGTCGTGCACGCGTTCCGCTGACGGCACGTGGTCAGTGTGCCCGGCAGCCGCGTCGTCAGCGGGCGACGGGGAACGACGCCTGGAAGGCCAGGCGGGCGTCCGCGCCGTCGCCGAGCCGTTCGAGCAGGTCGTCGAGGGCCAGGAACTCCTCCCAGCGGGGCCGCCCGCTCGCCTCGGCCAGCCGGGTCGCGACGAGGTCTTCGAGCTCGGGGACCCGTTTGTTCTTCCAGATCTTGTCGGCCGTGCTGACCAGGAGGTCCTCCAGGCGCGCCCCGGGGTCCGTCCACATCGCGTGGGTGGCCGCGAAGCGGGCCCGTTCCGGCGGGAAGCCGTGGGACGCGAGGAGTTCCCTTCCCGCCTCTTCGTGGCGGGAGCCGGGGCCCGAGAGTTCGCCGGGGTGCACGACCTTGCCGATGTCGTGGGTCGCCGCCCCGAACAGGACGGCCTCCCGGTCGAGTTCGAGGCCCGGGTAGCGGTCCTCAGCCCAGGTGACCAGCTCCCGGGCGACGTCGTGGACCGCACGCAGGTGGGCGGCCAGGCGGGGAGGCGCGTCCAGGGTGCGGAGCAGGTCCGCGACGGGCCGCGGGAGCGGGCCGAGGGGCGGGTCGGCGGGAGCGTCCAGCGCTCGGGACAGTGCGTCGGCGGGCGGTGACATCGGTGCCGTCATGGCACCAGAGGGTAGGCCGTCGCCCCTCCCGCGGGGGCGGTTCAGACCGCCCGCACGCCCTTCCGCCAGACCTCCGCGATCAGCGGCACGCCCGGCCGGTACGCCAGGTGGACGTGGGAGGGGGCGTCGAGGATCGTCAGGTCCGCGCGGGCGCCGACGTTCAGGTGGCCGACGTCCGTGCGGCGGAGGGCCGCGGCGCCTCCGGCCGTGGCGGACCAGAGGGCCTCGTCGGGGGTCATCAGCATGTCGCGGACGGCGAGGGCGATGCAGAACGGCATCGAGGACGTGAAGGACGAGCCCGGGTTGCAGTCCGTGGACAGGGCCACGGTGACGCCCACGTCGATCAGGCGGCGGGCGTCCGGCCATTCGGCCCGGGTGGAGAACTCGGCTCCCGGAAGCAGCGTCGCGACCGTGTTGCCCTGGGCGAGCGCGTCGATGTCGGCGTTGGTCAGATGGGTGCAGTGGTCGGCGCTCGCCGCGTCCAGCTCGACCGCGAGCTGCACGCCGGGGCCGTACGTGAGCTGGTTGGCGTGGACGCGGGCCTGCAGGCCCTTCGCCATGCCGGCCTTGAGGATCGCGCGGGCCTGGTCGCCGTCGAAGGCGCCCTTCTCGCAGAACACGTCGACCCAACGGGCGTACGGGGCACAGGCGTCCAGCATCTCGCCGGTCACCAGCTTCACGTACCCGGCCGGGTCGTCGGCGTAGTCGGGCGACACGATGTGCGCGCCGAGGTAGGTGACCTCGTCCGTGTGCTCCGCGGCGATGCGCAGGGCGCGGGCCTCGTCCTCGACGGTGAGGCCGTAGCCCGACTTGGTCTCGAAGGTGGTGGTGCCCTGGCGGAGGGCCTCCCACATGTACTTGGCCACGTTCGCGGAGAGTTCGGCGTCGGTCGCGGCCCGGGTCGCGGCGACCGTCGTGCGGATGCCGCCCGCCTTGTACGGCTGGCCGGACATCCGGGCGTTGAACTCCGCGGTGCGGTCGCCCGCGAAGACGAGGTGCGAGTGGGAGTCGACGAAGCCGGGGATGACGGCGCGGCCGGCCGCGTCGACGGCCTGGTCGGCGGCCGGGGCCGCCGTCGCCGGGCCCACCCAGGAGACCTTTTCGCCTTCCAGGACGAGGGCGGCGTCCTTGATCAGGCCCAGGGGGCCTTCGCCGAGGGTGGGGTCGTTCGTGACCAGGCTGCCGATGTTCGTGATGAGCGTCGTCATGTTGTTCTCCGGTGGGGGCGGGCGTTCGGGTGCGGGCCGGTGGGCCGGTGGTGCCCACCCGTTCCGCCCCGCGGAACGCATGCCCACCACCGGCCGGCGCGCCTAGTTCCTGAGCGTGGCGATCGCCGAGGCCAGGGCCTCGCCCGCGTTCGGTACGGCGGCGTGCGTGCCGTTCTCGACGATCGTCCGGCCGCCCACCACCACGTGGTGCACGTCCGCCGCCGTGGCCGCGAAGACCGCCGTCTCGGCCGCCAGGCGCGGGACCGGGCCCGCCGTGCGGACCGAGTCCAGGGTGATCGTCGTGAAGTCGGCGAGCGCGCCGGTCTCCAGGGTGCCCGCGTCGGCCCAGCCGAGGGCCGCGTGGCCGTCGGCCGTCGCCGCGCGGAGGAGCGCGGCGGCCGTCCAGTGGCCGCGGGTGCGGGTGCGCAGGCGCTCGTTCAGCTCCATCGCCCGCGCCTCTTCGAGGAGGTCGACGACGGCGTGGCTGTCGCTGCCGAGGGAGAGCGGGGAGCCGGCCCGCTGGAGGGCGACGGCGGGGCCGATGCCGTCCGCGAGGTCGCGTTCGGTCGTCGGGCACATGCAGGTGCCGGTCGAGGACCCGCCGATGAGCGCGATGTCCTCGACCGTCATGTGGGTGTTGTGGACGCCCGTCGTCCGCGCGCCGAGGACGCCGTGCTCCGCCAGGAGCTGCGTCGGCGTCATGCCGTGGGCGGCGAGGCAGGCCTCGTTCTCGGCGGTCTGCTCGGAGAGGTGGACGTGGAGGGGGGCCCGGCGGTCCTGGGCCCAGCGGGCCACCGTCGACAGCTGGTCGGCCGGGACGGCCCGTACGGAGTGGATGGCCGCCCCGATGCGGACGCCGTCGCGTTCCTTGAGGGCCGAGACCCGCTCGGCCCACTTCTCCGCCGTGCCGTCGGTGAAGCGGAGCTGGTGCTGCTCGGGGGCGGCGCCGAAGCCGGAGGAGAGGTACGCGGTGTCGAGGAGGGTGATGCGGATGCCCGCCTCCCCGGCGGCCGCGATCAGGGCCTCGCCCATGGCGTTGGGGTCGGCGTACGGGGTGCCGCCGGGGGCGTGGTGCAGGTAGTGGAACTCGCCGACGGAGGTGATGCCGGCGAGCGCCATCTCCGCGTAGACCGCGCGGGCGAGGGCGAAGTAGCTGTCGGGGGTGAGGCGCTGGGCGACGGTGTACATGATCTCGCGCCAGGTCCAGAACGTCCCGGAGCCGACCTGGACCGTGCCGCGCAGGGCCCGGTGGAAGGCGTGCGAGTGGGCGTTGGCCAGGCCGGGGATCGTGAGGCCGCGGAGGACGACGGCGCCCGGGGGCGGGACGTCCACCCCCGTGCGTACGGCGCTGATCCGGCCGTCCGAGGAGACCTCCAGGGCCACGCCCGGCTCCACGTTCGTGTCGAGCCAGGCGTGTTCCAGCCAGTACGTCGTCAGCGGCACGCCAGCTCCTCCAGTACGTCGGCGAGTGCGAGGACCCCGGCCACGCAGTCGTCCTCGGCCGCGTTCTCGGCCGGGGAGTGCGAGACGCCCGTGGGGTTCCGTACGAACAGCATGGCGGTCGGGATCGATTCGGACAGGATGCCCGCGTCGTGTCCCGCGCCGGTGCCGAGGACCGGCACCTTGCCCGAGGTGCCCAGGATGCGGGAGAGCTCGTCGCGCAGGGCGTGCGAGAACTCCACGATCGGGGTGGAGGACTCCTGGACGACGGCGAGGTCGATGCCGTGGCGGTCGGCGTACTCCCGGGCCGCGGCCTCGACTCCCGTGACGACCTTGTCGAGGGAGCCCTGGTCGGCGGCGCGGGCGTCGAGCCAGCCGCGGACCATCGACGGGATGGCGTTGACGCCGTTCGGCTCGACCGCGATCTTGCCGAAGGTGGCGACGGCGCCCGCGAGTTCGGCCTCGCGGCGGGCCGCGAGGACGGTCTCGGCGTACGTGAGCATGGGGTCGCGGCGGTCGACCAGGCGGGTGGTGCCCGCGTGGTTGGCCTCGCCGGCGAAGTCGTACCGCCAGCGGCCGTGCGGCCAGATGGAGGACGCGATGCCGACGGGGTCGCCGGAGAGGTCCAGGGCGCGGCCCTGCTCGACGTGGAGCTCGACGAAGGCGCCGATGCGGGCGAGTCGCTCGGGGTCCGCGCCGATGGCGGACGGGTCGTACCCGGCGGCCTCCATGGCCTGCGGGAGGGTGATCCCGTCGGCGTCGCGGAGCTCGTACGCCTGCTCCTTCGTCAGTCGTCCGGCGGTGAGGCGGGAGCCGACGCAGGCGAGGCCGAAGCGGGCTCCTTCCTCGTCGCCGAAGTTGACGATGGCGAGGGGCCGCTTGAACGAGACCCCGCGGGAGCGGAGTTCGTCGAGGGCGGCGAAGGCGGACACGACGCCGAGCGGGCCGTCGAAGGCGCCGCCGTCGGGGACGGAGTCCAGGTGGGAGCCGGTGACGACGGCGTCGCCCGCGGTGGGGTCGCCGAGCCAGGCCCACTGGTTGCCGTTGCGGTCGGTCTCGACGTCCAGGCGGCGGGCCTCGGCCTGCATCCGGAACCAGAGCCGGCAGTCGGCGTCGGCCTCGGTCCAGGCGTAGCGGCGGTAACCACCGGAGGCGGCGCTGCGGCCGATGGGCCGCAGCGACCGCCACATGGCGTGGAAGGTGGCACTCACGCCGAGGCCTCGTCGTCGGAGCCCTCGCGCATCGGGACGCGGACGCCCTTCTCGTCGGCGACGCGCTCGGCGATGTCGTAGCCGGCGTCGACGTGGCGGATGACGCCCATGCCGGGGTCGTTGGTGAGCACGCGGCGGATCTTCTCGCCGGCGAGCTTGGTGCCGTCGGCGACGGAGACCTGGCCGGCGTGGATGGAGCGGCCCATGCCGACGCCGCCGCCGTGGTGGATGGAGACCCAGGAGGCGCCGGAGGCGACGTTGACCATGGCGTTGAGCAGCGGCCAGTCGGCGATGGCGTCGGAGCCGTCGAGCATGGCCTCGGTCTCGCGGTACGGGGAGGCGACGGAGCCGCAGTCGAGGTGGTCGCGGCCGATCGCGAGGGGGGCGGCGAGGGTGCCGTCGGCGACCATGTCGTTGAACATGGCGCCGGCCTTGTCGCGCTCGCCCTGGCCGAGCCAGCAGATGCGGGCGGGCAGGCCCTGGAAGTGGACGCGCTCGCCGGCCATCTTGATCCAGCGGTGCAGGGACTCGTTCTCGGGGAAGAGGTCGAGGATCGCCTTGTCCGTCTTGTGGATGTCGGAGGCCTCGCCGGAGAGGGCGGCCCAGCGGAACGGGCCCTTGCCCTCGCAGAACAGCGGGCGGATGTAGGCGGGGACGAAGCCGGGGAAGGCGAAGGCGCGGTCGTAGCCGGCGAGCTGGGCCTCGCCGCGGATCGAGTTGCCGTAGTCGAAGACCTCGGCGCCGGCGTCCATGAAGCCGACCATGGCCTCGACGTGCTTGGCCATCGACTCGCGGGAGCGCTGGGTGAAGCCGGCCGGGTCCTTGGCGGCGGCGTCGGCCATGTCGTCGAAGGCGACGCCGATCGGCAGGTAGGACAGCGGGTCGTGGGCCGAGGTCTGGTCGGTCACGATGTCGATCGGGGCGCCCTCGGCGAGCATCTGCGGGAGCAGCTCGGCGGCGTTGCCGAGGAGGCCGATGGAGAGCGGGCGGCGGGCGTCGCGGGCCTCGACGGCGAGCTGGAGGGCGTGGGCGAGGTTGTCGGCCTTGACGTCCAGGTAGCGGTGCTCGATGCGGCGCTCGATGGCGCGCGGGTCGACGTCGACGCAGATCGCGACGCCGTCGTTCATCGTCACGGCCAGCGGCTGGGCGCCGCCCATGCCGCCGAGGCCGGCGGTGAGGGTGATCGTGCCGGCGAGGGTGCCGCCGAACTTCTTGGCGGCGACGGCGGCGAAGGTCTCGTAGGTGCCCTGGAGGATGCCCTGGGTGCCGATGTAGATCCAGGAGCCGGCCGTCATCTGGCCGTACATGGTGAGGCCGAGCTGCTCCAGGCGGCGGAACTCCTCCCAGTTGGCCCAGTCGCCGACGAGGTTGGAGTTGGCGAGGAGGACGCGGGGGGCCCACTCGTGGGTCTGCATGACGCCGACGGGGCGGCCGGACTGGACGAGCATCGTCTCGTCCTGCTTGAGGGTGCGCAGGGTGCGGACCATGGCGTCGAAGGAGCGCCAGTCGCGGGCGGCCTTGCCGGTGCCGCCGTAGACGACGAGCTTGTCGGGGTGCTCGGCGACCTCGGGGTCGAGGTTGTTCTGGAGCATCCGGAGGGCGGCTTCCTGCTGCCATCCCAGGGCGCTCAGTTCCGTACCGCGGGCGGCTCGCACGGGGCGGGGTCCTGACATGGGGGTGCCTCCTCGAATGTCGTTCAGATATTCACATACTGGCTCGCTGAATAGTCTTAGTCAACAGGGCGTACCGGCCACGCCGTGGACGGGATGTGGACAAGACTGGGCCGCATGGCCTCCTCCCGTCGTGATCTCGCCGTCCGAGCCACCGTCGACCAAGGACTCCTCTCCCCCGCCGAGCCGGTCGTCGCCCTCCTCGACACCGCCGGCATCCGCGCCTCCGCCACCGCCCTGACCAGCGCCTTCGCCGCCGTCACCGACGCACACGTGCTGCACGCCTTCGCCGTGAAGGCCACCCCGCTCGTCCCCGTCCTGCGCCTGCTCCACGAAGCCGGGCTCGGCGTCGAGGTCGCCAGCCCCGGCGAGCTGGCCCTCGCCCGCGCCGCCGGGATCCCGCCCGGCCACACCGTCCTCGACTCCCCCGCCAAGACCCCGGCCGAGCTCCGCCAGGCCCTCGCGCTCGGGATCGCCGTCAACGCCGACAACCTCCAGGAGCTGGCCCGCCTCGACGCGCTCGTCGCCTCCGCACCCACCGCCTCACCGCTCGGGCTCCGGGTGAACCCGCAGGTCGGAGCCGGTTCCATCGGCGCGCTCTCGACCGCGACCGCCACCTCCAAGTTCGGCGTGACGCTCCGCGACGAAGGCGCCCGCAAGGCCGTCGTCCAGGCGTACCTGGAGCGGCCCTGGCTGACCCGGCTGCACACCCACACCGGCTCCCAGGGCATCCCGCTCGCCCTCATGGCCGAGGGCGTCGGCGAGGCGTACGCCCTCGCCGAGGAGATCAACCGGGCGGCCGGCCGGCAGCAGATCGACACCCTCGACATCGGCGGCGGGCTCCCGGTGAACTTCACCTCCGACGAGGAGACGCCGACGTACGCGGAGTACGCCCGGCTGCTCGCCGAGACCGTCCCCGGGCTCTTCGACGGCCGCTACCGGCTCGTCACCGAGTTCGGGCGCTCCCTGCTCGCCAAGCACGGCACGGTCCTCGCCCGGGTGGAGTACACGAAGACCTCCGGCGGCCGCCCGATCGCCGTCACCCACGCGGGCGTCCAGCTGGCCACCCGTACGGTCTACGCCCCCGAGTCCTGGCCGCTGCGCGTCCTCGCGTACGACTCCGAGGGCCGCCCCCGCACCGATGACGTCACCGTCCAGGACGTGGCGGGCCCCGCCTGCTTCGCCGGGGACCTGCTCGCCACGGGCCGCGCGCTGCCGCTGCTGCACCCGGGGGACGTCGTGGCGGTCCCGGACACCGGCGCGTACTACTTCGCCCACCACTACGCCTACAACAGCCTGCGCCGGCCGGGGATCCACGGCTTCACGGTCGACGACGAGGGGGCGGTGACCTTCACGACCGTCCGCGAGGCCCAGACGCTCGACGAGATCGTCGCCGAGGCGGGCGGGGCGCGGGCGGACGCGCTGGTCCGGTAGCGGGGGCCCGGCGGCCCGGCTTCCATGGAGCCATGACTGGAACGGGTACGGACACCACCTCCGTCGTCGTCGAGCGCCGGGTCGCCGCCTCCCCCGGGCGGGTCTGGGAGGCCATCACCGACCTGCGGGACATGCCCCGGGTCCTCTCCGGCGTCGAACGGGTGCAGGTGCTCACCGAGGGCGGCTTCGGGGTGGGCACGCGCTGGCGCGAGACCCGGCGGATGCTCGGCAAGGAGGCCACGGAGGAGATGACCGTGACCGAGTGCGAGCCGCCCGACCGGTACGTCACGGTCGCCGACTCGCACGGCATGCACTACGTCTCCGAGCTCACCCTCACGCCCGACGGCGCCGGGTCCACCACCCTGCGGATGTCCTTCTCCGCGCGGCCCGCCGGCGGCCGCGCCCCCGGGCTCGTCGCCCGGCTGCTCGCCCGCTTCGGGGCGAAGGCGGTCGCGAAGGCCCTCGCGAAGGACCTGTCCGACATCGCGCACGCCGTGGAGGCCCGCGGCTGATCGTTTGGATCAATTCGCGTCAGACAGTGGCATGTTCCGATGGAAAATGCCAGAACGCCTCCCCGGGGCACGAACGTTCAGTAGCGTCACCGTCACTGCCGCACGTTCGCACGCCGCATCGGGAGGGGAATCCGCGTGCCCGGAATCGACGAGTGCTTGCTGGAGGCCTGGCCCTGCCCGGGGCCCGGGGCGCCTCCCTGGTCGACTGGACCAGCGGGCTCGCGCTCGGGACGGCGGGCGAGTCACCGGTCGGAGACCATGAGACGACGGCCGCCGAGACCGCCGAACTCGCCCGCGCCGCAGCCGAGTTCGACTCGTTCACCGCCGGAGCGGCCGAAGGCCCGCCGGTCGAGGACCTGATCGTCACCACCCGCGCCGGCTACCACGTCCTCCGCTTCGTCGAGACCTCCTTCGACAGCAGCGTCTTCCTCCACCTCTGGCTCGACCGGGACTCCGGCAACCTCGCCCTCGCCCGGCTCCGGCTCCGCGACCTGGCGGACAGGCTGGTCCTGGGATGAGCGTCTCCCCGATGCTGGTCCGGCTCGCCGCCGAGAAGGCCACCGGCGCCCTGCTCCGCGACCACGGCACGCTCTACCTCGTCGACGGCCGGGTCGTGCACGCCGAGTCCCCCGCCGCCCCCGGCGTCGACGTCCTCCTCACCACCGGCGGCCGGCTGCCCCGCGAGGGCTGGGACGAGGCCGTCGACCGGGCCGGCGCCCACCGTGCCGTCGGCCGCTTCCTCGTCGACAGCGGCCGGCTGCACGACGGCGAGCTGGAGATCTGCCACCTCGGCGCCGTCTTCGACGCGGCCTTCTTCGCCCTCTCCCCCACCAGCGGGCCGACCCGCTTCCGGTACGGGGTGGGGCACTGGTTCGGGACGGTGCGGCCGGTCTCCGCCGAGGCCGTCGAGCGCGAGACCGTCCGCCGCCGCGAACTCCTCGACGCCGTCTGGCCGTACGCCTCCGTCGACACCGCCCCGGTCGTGCCGCGCCCCGCCGCCCCCGGCCAGACCACGGGGGCCCGGCAGCGCGCGCTGCTCGCCGCCGCCGACGGCGAGAAGACCCCCGCCGACCTCGCCCGGAAGCTCGGCCGGCCCGCCTTCCACACGCTGCTCGACGTGCGCCGCCTCGCCGCCGCCGGGCTCGTCGAGACACCACCGGAACCCGACCCCGTACCGCCCCCGCCGGCACTTTTACCGGGCCCGCCGGTGGCCGATCCCGACATCGCCCTGCTGCGCCGGCTCCGTGACGCCCTGGAGGCACACCTGTGATGAGGCGTGCCCTGCGCATGCGCGCCGAGAGGAGACAGCTCATGACGGCAGAAGCCGAGGTCCTCGGCGAGCTCAGACGGCTGCGGGCCCGGCTGCCCCAGCTCACCGGGGCCCTGGCGGCCAGCGCCGACGGACTCGTGCTCGCCCACGACACCGTCGACGGCGAGGCGGAGAGCGTGGCCGCGCTGACCGCGGCGGCCCTCGGCGTCGGCCAGCGGCTGACCGACACCACCGGGCAGGGCCGCTTCCGTGAGCTGCTCGTACGCGGCGAGGACGGCTATGTGGCGACGTACGCGGCGGGCGGCTCGGCCGTCCTGACACTGCTCGCCGAACCCCGGATCAACGTGGGCCGGCTCCATCTGGAGGCCCGCAGGGCGAGCGCCCGGATAGGGGAACTCGTCGACGGCGCACTGGAACGCAGAGACCTGAACTGAATCCGTCCGATCAGCAATCCGTGCGATCAGCAGTCTGATCAGCACCGAGAAGGAAGAAGAACGACACCATGGCGAACACCGAGACCTCCCTCAAGGAAGCGGCCCAGATCGAAGGCACGATCGGCGCGGCCCTCGTCGACTACACCAGCGGCATGGCGCTCGGCACGATCGGCGGCAGCAAGGAGCTCGACCTCAACATGGCCGCGGCGGGCAACACCGACGTCGTCCGGGCCAAGGTCCGGGCGATGGAGATGCTGGGCCTCAACGACGATATCGAGGACATCCTCATCACCCTCGGCAACCAGTACCACCTGATCCGGCTCCTCAAGGGGCGCGGCACCAACGGCCTCTTCCTCTACCTGGCGCTCGACAAGAACCGGGCGAACCTGGCGATGGCCCGCCACCAGCTGAAGAAGATCGAGGCCGAGCTGGAGGTCTGACCTCCCTCCGCCGCTACTCGACGAACAGGCCCCGGGCCGCCGCCTTCGTGTCGAACTCCTCCAGACGCGCCTGCGCGTCGGGGAGTTCGTCGGCCATGGCCTCCAGGAGGACCCGGCCGAGGAGCATCGGCGCGCAGGCCGTGTCGAAGGCGAGTCCGGTGCCCACGGCGGCCGGGATGAGCAGGTCGCTGTGGGCGGCGACGGGCGCGAAGGCCGACTCGGCGACGGTCACGACGGTGAGCCCGGCCGCCCGCGCGTACTCCAGGGCCTCGACGACCTCCTTGGGGTGCCGGGGCAGCGCGAAGCAGAGCAGGGCCGTGGCCCCGGCCCGTACGGCCGCGTCGATGCGGTCCGTGAGCATCGAGCCGCCCTCGTCGAGGAGCCGGACGTCCGGGTGCACCTTGGCGGCGAAGTAGGCGAAGCCCCGGGCCTGCGAGGAGGCGGCCCGCAGACCGAGCACGGCCAGCGGCCGGGACGCGGCGAGCAGCCGGCCCGCCTTCTCGACGGGTGCGGGGTCGGCGAGGAGTCCGGCGAGGTGCTGGAGGTTCTCGATCTCGGCGAGCACGGCCTGCTGGTACTCGTTGTGGCCGGAGGTCTCCTCGGCGGCCGCGGGCATGCTGTCCCGCAGGTGCTTGCGGAGCGCCGGGTAGCCGTCGAAGCCGAGGGCGACGGCGAAGCGGGTGACGGAGGGCTGGCTGACGCCGGCGAGCTCGGCGAGCTCGACGCTGGACAGGAACGGCACGTCGCCGGCGCGCCGGACCATGCAGTGCGCGATCCGCCGCTGCGTCGGCGTCAGCCGGTGCCCCTCGAAGAGCGCCTGCAGCCGACCGGCCGGGCTGTCGCTCATGCCGCCCCCTTCATCTATTCACGCATGGAAGACCTTGTATAAGGATATGCAGGAACTCGGCCTCAGGGCGAGGGGCGGTCGGCCACCGCCGTACAGGACTCCCCCGGGCCGTGGGCCGTGACCCGGGGCCGGTCCGTCTCCGTGAGCTCGATGCTGAAGCAGCGGGTGGCCATGGCCTCGGCCGGGCCGAAGACGACCACGGTCCGCTCGTACGGGCGGGAGAACCGCACGAGGACCCGGGTGCCGTGCTCCGTGGGACGCACCTCCGCGAGCGCCCCGAGGCGCGGGCCGCCGTCGGCGGACCGGTCGAGGGCGTCCCGCACGTCCTGCGCGGAGGGCGTGCCGCCCTCGGCGGCGAGGATCTCGGCGAACCGCGCCGCGTCCGCCCGGGTGGCCTCGAAGGCCTCGTCCTCCCGGCCGGACTCACGGACCCGGGCGAGGACGAAGAAGGCGGCGACCGCCACGGCGGGGACGAGCAGAACCGCGGCCAGGACCTTGGCCCAGAACGGGGTTCCGCCTCTGCGTTCGAATGTCACTGGTTCGGGAGGCTACCCGGGGAGGACCCGGGAGCGCAGGCGAACGGGCCCCCGCGTGAGCGAGGGCCCGTCGGCGTCGTGCGAGGCGCTTGGCGCGGGGACCGCCGCACCCCCGGTGACGGGGGGCGGGACGACGGCGGTCCCCGCGAGGGACACGGGACCGGGTCAGGGCCGGTCACCGCGTCCGCGGCGTCTGTGGAGGCCCGGGAGCCGCTCCGGAAGTCCGTGACGCCGACGACCACCAATGTGCCGGACGCGTGTTAAGCCGGTGCTGCGGGTACGTGTCGCCCTCGTACCAGTTGCACGAACTGCTGCGTACCGCCTACTTCGATCCGCCGTTGGCCAGGAAGGCCAGCAGGTCCTGACGGCTCACGACACCGGTCGGCTTGCCCTCGACCAGCACGATCGCCGCGTCGGCGGACTCGCCGAGGACGGCCATCAGGGCGGCGACCGGCTCGCCGGAGCCGACCTGCGGCAGCGGCGCGCTCATGTGCTGCTCCAGCGGGTCCTCCAGGGAGGCCTTCTTGGTGAACAGGTGGTCCAGGAGCTCGCGCTCGACGACCGAGCCGACGACCTCGGCGGCCATGACGTCGGGGTGGCCGGCGCCGGGCTTCACGATGGGCATCTGGGAGACGCCGTACTCGCGCAGCACCTCGATGGCCTGGCCGACGGTCTCGTCCGGGTGCATGTGGACGAGCGAGGGCAGGCCGCCCTCCTTGTGGCGCAGCACGTCGGCGACGGTGGCGGTGGAGGTGTCCTCCAGGAAGCCGTGGCCGGCCATCCACTCGTCGCTGAAGATCTTCGACATGTAGCCGCGGCCCGAGTCCGGAAGCAGCACGACGACGACGTCGTCGGGGCCGAGCTCCCTGGCGACCTCCAGGGCCGCGACGACCGCCATGCCGCAGGAACCGCCGACGAGCAGGCCCTCCTCCTTGGCGAGGCGGCGGGTCATCTGGAACGAGTCCTTGTCGGACACGGCGACGATCCGGTCCGTGACGTTCCGGTCGTACGCGGTCGGCCAGAAGTCCTCGCCGACGCCCTCGACCAGGTACGGACGGCCGGAACCGCCCGAGTAGACCGAGCCCTCCGGGTCCGCGCCGATGACCTTCACCTTCCCGCCACTGACCTCCTTGAGGTAGTTGCCGGTGCCGGAGATGGTGCCGCCGGTACCGACGCCCGCGACGAAGTGGGTGATCTTCCCGTCCGTCTGCTCCCAGAGCTCGGGACCGGTCGTCTCGTAGTGCGAACGCGGGTTGTTCGGGTTCGAGTACTGGTCGGGCTTCCAGGCGCCCGGCGTCTCACGGACGAGGCGGTCCGAGACGTTGTAGTACGAGTCGGGGTGCTCGGGGTCGACGGCCGTGGGGCAGACCACGACCTCCGCGCCGTAGGCCCGCAGCACGTTGATCTTGTCGAGCGACACCTTGTCCGGGCAGACGAAGATGCACTTGTAGCCCTTCTGCTGGGCCACGATCGCCAGGCCGACGCCGGTGTTGCCGGACGTGGGCTCGACGATGGTGCCGCCGGGCTTGAGCGCGCCGCTCTCCTCGGCCGCCTCGATCATGCGCACGGCGATCCGGTCCTTGACCGAGCCGCCGGGGTTGAAGTACTCGACCTTGGCCAGAACGGTCGCCTGAATGCCCGCTGTGACGTTGTTGAGCTTCACCAGCGGGGTGTTGCCGACGAGGCTGATCATCGAGTCGTGGAATTGCACCGTAATCTCCGGGGTCTCCGTAATGGTGTGGCCAGCGTATGCGTAGTCGGAGCGGGTTACGGGGCAGTTAGACCCTGAACGGCTTGAAGGAGGTGACGGCCCCCATGTCGAGGGCGAGGGTGGCGCGGCGGATCGCGGCGGGTGCGGCGTACGGCGGCGGGAGCATCGGGCTGGTCGGGGTGGCGGCGGTGGGGGTCCTCCTGGCCGAGGCACAGCTGGCCAAGCGCACGGTCTACGGCGCACCGGCACCGCTGCCGCCGGTGGCGGACGGCCTCTACGGCCGCGCGTTCGGCACGGAGGACCCGCTGCGGCTGGCCCTTCTGGGTGATTCCACCGCGGCGGGCCAGGGGGTGCGCCGCTCGGGTCAGACACCGGGCGCGCTGCTCGCCTCCGGGCTCGCGGCGGTGGCGGAGCGGCCGGTGGTGCTGCGGAACGTTGCGCTCTCGGGAGCGCGCTCGGACGATCTGGAGCGGCAGGTCTCGCTGCTCCTCGCGCAGCCGCTCGGGCCGCCGGACGTGTGCGTGATCATGATCGGCGCGAACGACGTGACGCACCGGCTGCCGGCGACCGAGTCGGTACGGCTCCTCGCCTCGGCCGTACGGCGGCTGCGGACGGCCGGCGCGGAGGTGGTGGTCGGCACCTGCCCGGATCTCGGCACGATCGAGCCGGTCTACCAGCCGCTGCGCTGGCTGGCCCGGCGGGCCTCGCGGCAGCTGGCCGCGGCGCAGACGATCGTGGTCGTGGAGCAGGGAGGCCGGACCGTGTCGCTCGGGGACCTCCTCGGCCCCGAGTTCGCGGCGAACCCGCGCGAGATGTTCGGGATCGACAGCTTCCACCCCTCGGCGGAGGGGTACGCGACGGCGGCGATGGCGGTCCTGCCGACGCTGTGCGCGGCGCTGGGCGTCTGGCCGGAAACGGACCGGCTGGAGCCGGCGCGGCGGGAGGACATGCTGCCGGTGGCGAAGGCGGCGGCGGAGGCGGCGCGGGAGGCGGGGACGGAGGTCACGGGTGCGCGCGCGCCGTGGGCCCTCCTGAAGCACCGCCGGCGGCGCCGCCTCCCGGTCCCCACGGAAACCCCCACCCCGGAGGACGCCCAGGCGTAGCCCCGTTGTGGGCCTGCGTTCCGCCGGGGCGGCACCCACCCCGTTGTGGGCCTGCGTTCCGCCGGGGCGGTGCCCACCCGCCCGGACGGTGCCCACCCCGTTGTGGGCAGGCGTTCCGCAAGGGGCGGAACGGGTGGGCACAACGGAACGGCGCCCCTGCCGGCGCCAGAGGCTCCCGCGCCTGGACCCGCACCACCGGCGGCGGCACCCTTGAGGTGCGGGTCGGGGCACGGAACGCGGAGGCGCCGCTGGAGGGCGCCGTCCCGTGTGCCCACCCTCCCCCAAGCTCTCGGCTTCGCTCGAGCAGGGGGGACCCCCATCGCCCCAGCGGGACGATTGCCCACACGGGGGCGGGGCACCGCACAGGCAGGCGCGGGCCACACACGGGCGGAGGCCCGGAGGCTGAGCGCTCGCTTAGAAAAGAGGTCCGTGTCACACCCTTCCGGCGGTGACCCGTGCGGTACGTGCGGGTAACTTCCCTTTCAGTCCGCCCACTCCGCACCCTCATGGAGCCGTCATGCCCGAAGCCGTGATCGTCTCGACCGCCCGCTCGCCCATCGGCCGGGCCTTCAAGGGCTCCCTCAAGGACCTGCGGCCGGACGACCTCACCGCGACCATCATCCAGGCCGCCCTGGCCAAGGTGCCGGAGCTGGACCCGCGCGACATCGACGACCTGATGCTCGGCTGTGGCCTCCCCGGCGGCGAGCAGGGCAACAACCTGGGCCGGATCGTCGCCGTGCAGATGGGCATGGACCACCTGCCGGGCTGCACGATCACCCGCTACTGCTCCTCCTCGCTGCAGACCTCCCGCATGGCGCTGCACGCGATCAAGGCGGGCGAGGGCGACGTCTTCATCTCGGCCGGCGTCGAGATGGTGTCCCGCTTCGTGAAGGGCAACTCGGACTCGCTGCCCGACACGCACAACCCCTTCTTCGCCGACGCCGAGGCCCGCACCGCGCAGGTCGCCGCCTCCGAGGGCTCCACCTGGCACGACCCGCGCGAGGACGGCATCGTCCCGGACGCGTACATCGCGATGGGCCAGACCGCCGAGAACCTGGCCCGCTGGAAGGGCATCAGCCGCCAGGAGATGGACGAGTTCGGCGTACGGTCGCAGAACCTCGCCGAGCAGGCCATCAAGAACGGCTTCTGGGAGCGGGAGATCACCCCGGTCACGCTGCCGGACGGCACGGTCGTGTCCACGGACGACGGCCCGCGCGCCGGCGTCACCCTGGAGGGCGTGCAGGGCCTCAAGCCGGTCTTCCGCCCCGACGGCCTGGTCACCGCCGGCAACTGCTGCCCGCTGAACGACGGCGCCGCCGCGCTCGTGATCATGTCCGACACGAAGGCCCGCGAGCTGGGTCTGACCCCGCTGGCCCGGATCGTCTCCACCGGCGTCTCCGGCCTCTCCCCGGAGATCATGGGCCTCGGCCCGGTCGAGGCCTCGAAGCAGGCCCTCAAGCGCGCCGGGCTGACCATCGGCGACATCGACCTCGCCGAGATCAACGAGGCCTTCGCCGCCCAGGTGATCCCGTCCTACCAGGACCTGGGCCTCGACCTGGACAAGGTGAACGTCAACGGCGGTGCCATCGCCGTCGGCCACCCCTTCGGCATGACCGGCGCCCGCATCACCGGCACGCTGATCAACAGCCTCCAGTTCCACGACAAGCAGTTCGGTCTGGAGACCATGTGCGTCGGCGGCGGCCAGGGCATGGCGATGGTCATCGAGCGACTGAGCTGAGCCGTAGCGGCACCTGCCCGCAGCGGTGGCGAAGCTCAGTGCGACCAAGAAAGCGAGCGACTGAGCTGAGCCGCCCGAACTGACCCGGCTCCGGATCCCCCGCTCTCCACGGACCGAGCGCGTCAACCGCTCCGCGTCCGAGCCGTGACCGAATCTCCCCCAGGATGTGACCTATATCCCGGGGGAGTTCGTTTTCCCAGGTCAGAGCCGTTTCGGGACTAAACACCTGGCAGAAATACCTGTCCAATTCGTGACGTAATGCACTGACAGCGGGCACCACCCCAGGACAAGCTGATGTAGGAAGTCGGGGGATCGACTCGGAATCGGGAGTACGTCAGTGAGCGCCATGTCTCTTGCCCTGCTGCTGACCACGGCCGCTGCCACGGCCGTGGGCGCTGCTGCCCTGCACGCCGTCCACGGTCTCCGCAAGGAGGTCACCGCCCTCCGGGGCGAGCTGGCCGCCGGTCACGGTGCCACGGTCCCCGCGGCCCGCGCCACGCCCGCCGCCGAGATACGGGCCGCGGTCGCCGAGGCGCTGGCCGAGGAGCGCGAGCGCGAGCTCGCGGAGGCGCGCGCCTTCTGGGCCGCGCAGGAGGCCCGTGACGCGGCCGACGCCCCGTCCCTGCTGGGCGGTCTGGGCGGCCCGGTCGACGACGGCACGCTCTTCGTGCCGCGCCAGGCCGACTTCGTGGGCCTGGAGGCGATGGCCCTGGAGGCCATGGAGGCGGAGGCCGCCGCGCTCGACGGCCCCGACCCGCTGGAGGCCTTCGACTCCTTCGACGAGTACCCCGAGGACTCGGCGGAGCTGGCCGCGGCCCGCCGCCGGCACCCCTCGCACCCGGACTTCGTGCCGGTGCAGACGCCCGTCGTGACGGACCACGAGCGGACGGTGGCCCGCCTTGAGGAGCTCGCGGACACCCGTACCGCGCTCACCGACGTGCGCCCGGGCCCGCTCGGCACCCTCGACGTGTACGTCTTCGCGGACGGCACCACGCTCTGTATGACCCCGGGTCACCGCGAGACCGCGGAGCGCCTCGCGGAGGCCCTGCGGGCCGGTCGCACCCCGGTGCTGCTCGGCGGTTCGGGCGTCTCGGGCGCCTTCGCCCTGACCTTCTCGTACGGCGACTCGGACGAGGAGAACGTCTACATCCTCGCCGACCGCGTCATCGCCTCCCTCTGACGTCCACCAGGCGGCGTCAGAGCCCCGAGCGCTCCGCCGCCTCCCGTACCAGCCTCACGGCCTCGTCCAGCTCCGCCTCGCGGGAGCCGGCCGGGGCCGTTCGCAGGATTTCGGCCAGATCGTTCCCGGCGACGGCGAGCTGGTCGCCGACCACGAAGAGGCCCGCCTCCGGCATGATCCTGGGCTCCCGGTCCGGGGCCTCGGCGCGCTGGGCGCGCACCGACAACTCCCTGGCCAGGGCCAGGCCTTCGGCCGCCGCGGTCTGCTTGAGGCGGCTCTGCGGGGCCGCCCGCAGCCGGTCGGCGAACCGCTCGACGGCGGCGGTCAGTTCACTCGTATCAGGCACCCCGCGACCCTACGCGCCCTCCCGGGCCCCTTGCCAACGGCCGAAGGCTTCGGCACGGTGACCTGAAGGAGTACGAGAAGCACACGGTACGAAGCGTCCGGAGGCGCCGATGTCCCACACTTTCTCCGAAGAGACCCACCGCAACCTGTTGGCCCGGATCCCGCGCCGCACCGGTCGTGAGATCGCCGACTGGATGCGCACCGTCGAGGAGGGTCCCTCCCTCCTCCGCTTCGAGGAGCGGGTCAACTGGCTCCGCGGGGCGCACGAGCTGGCGTACGGCCACGCGAAGGCGATCATCCACGAGTACGACCTGCGGCGGGCGGCCCGCAGACTGCTCTGATCCGGGGCCGGCGGCGCGTCACTTCACGTGCCGGCCGAGGAAGTCGCGGACGAGTGCGGCGATCTCCTCGCCGTGGGTCTCCAGGGCGAAGTGCCCGGCGTCCAGGAGGTGGATCTCGGCGTCGGGCAGGTCGCGGGCGAAGGCCTCCGCACCGGCCGGCCCGAAGATCTCGTCGCCGCGCCCCCAGGCCGCGAGCAGCGGCGGCCGGTGGGTGCGGAAGTACTCCTGGAAGGCCGGGTAGCCGTCCAGGTTGAACTGGTAGTCCCAGAAGAGCTGGAGCTGGATCTCCTTGTTGCCGGGCCGGTCGAGGCCGGCCTGGTCGAGGGTCCAGGTCTCGGGGCCGATCCGGTCGAGCCGGTCGGCGGGGACCCCGTGGGTGTACTGCCAGCGGGTGGCCTCGGCGGTCAGCAGTTCCCGTACGCCGGCCTCGTTCGCCGCCCGGTCCTCGGCGTGGGCGAAGAGCACGTCCCAGAAGGGCGTGAACCCCTCCAGGTAGGCGTTGCCGCTCTGGCTGACGATCGCGGTGACGCGCTCGGGGTGGCGGGAGGCGATCCGCAGGCCGATCGGCGCTCCGTAGTCCTGGATGTAGAGCGCGAACCGCTCCACGCCCAGCTGGTCGAGGAGGCCGAGGGTCATCTCGGTGAGCTTCTCGAAGCTGTACGTGAAGTCCTCGACGGCCGGTGCGGCGGAGGCGCCGAAGCCGATGTGGTCCGGGGCGATCAGGTGGTACGCGTCGGCGAGCTCGGCGATGAGCCCCCGGTACATGTGCGAGCTGGACGGGAAGCCGTGCAGCAGCACGAGGGTGGGGTTCGCCGGGTCGCCGGCCTCCCGGTAGAAGACGTCGAGCCCGTCGACGGTGGCGGTGCGGGCACGCAGGTTGAACGCGGACATGGCTGACTCCCCGTTTCCGGATCCGATCGGGAGAACGGTCGTTCTCCCGATGCCCTGTAGACTACGAGAACGATGGTTCTCCACGCAAGGGGTGATCGGACGATGGACGCGGAAACCGCCGAGCTGAAGCTGCTCGACACCGCGGAACGGCTCTTCGACGAGCGGGGGGTGCAGGCCGTCGGCATGGACGCCATCCGCACCGCGTCGGGGGTCTCCCTGAAGCGGCTCTACCAGGTCTTCCCGTCCAAGGACCTGCTCGTCGAGGCCGTCCTGAGGCGCCGCGACGAGACCGTACGGTCCGACCTGACCGCGCACGGCGCCCGGACCGCCGACGGGCCGTACGAGCGGGCCCTCGCGGTCTTCGACTGGCTGGCAGGCTGGTTCGCGGAGCCGGAGTTCCGCGGCTGCGCCTTCATCAACACCTTCGGCGAGCTCGGCGGGGTCGCCCCGGCGGTCACCACGATCGCCCGCGACCACAAGGAGGCCCTGCGGGCCTACTTCGCGGAGCAGACGGACGCCCTCGGCGCCCCGCCCGTCCTCGCCGACCAGCTGGCCCTGCTCGCCAACGGCGCCATGGCCGTCGCGGGCATCACCGGCTCCGCCGAACCGGCCGCGCAGGCCAAGGCCGCGGCCCGCGTCCTGCTCGACTCCGCGGCCTCCTAGACGCACGGAAAGACGCGCGGAAGACAACACGGAAGACACACGAAAGGGCCCGCCCGGCACGAAGCCGGACGGGCCCTCCCCCGAGTCAGGGGGTGCGTCAGTCGTCGCCCTGCAGGATCGACAGCAGACGCAGCATCTCCAGGTAGATCCACACCAGGGTCATGGTGAGACCGAAGGCGGCCAGCCAGGCCTCCTCGCGCGGCGCGCCGTAGGTCACGCCGTCCTCGACCTGCTTGAAGTCGAGGGCCAGGAAGCAGGCACCGAGGATGATGCCGACGATGCCGAAGACGATGCCGAGGCCACCGCTGCGGAAGCCGAGGCCGTCACCACCGGCGAAGACCGCGAACAGCAGGTTGGCCACCATGAGCAGCGTGAAGCCGATCGCGGCGGCGATCACGAAGCCGTAGAAGCGGCGGGTGACGCGGATCCAGCCCATCTTGTAGGCGATGAGCACGCCGGCGAAGACCGCCATCGTGCCCAGGACCGCCTGGATGACCACGCCGTCGGCGATGTACGTCGAGACGGCGGCCGAGATGACGCCGAGGAAGACGCCCTCGAAGGCCGCGTAGCCCAGGATCAGCGCGGGAGACGGCTTGCGCTTGAAGGACTGCACCAGCGACAGGACCAGGGCGACCAGGGCGGCGCCGATGGCGATGCCGTAGGACTTGCCGAGGTTCGCCGGGTCGACCGGCAGCAGCAGCCAGGACAGGACGGCGGTGAGCACGACCGTGCCGAGCGTCATGGCCGTACGGCTCACGACGTCGTCGATCGTCATCACGTTGCCGCGGGCCTGCTGCGGGGCGCCGAGCTGGACGTCCTGCGGGGCGTACGGGTTGGTGGCGTACGGGTTCGCCTCGCCCTGGGCGTAGGGGTTGCCCTGGGCGTACGGGTTGGTTCCGACGGCGGGGCCCCCGGCCTGCGGCTGCTGCGCGTTGAAGCCCGCGTAGCCGGCGTCGCGGCTGAACCCCCGTCGCGAGAAGACCGGGTTGCTGCTCCTCATCTCACTCCTCCATGGCAAGACCGCACGGCGCGGTCTTGCGTCAAGAGTAATGGGTAGGCAAAAGGAACGCCCTAGTGCTCGGGGAGGATCTTTTCCCGTAAGTTTTCGATCTTCGTCGGCGGTGCGCCACCCCGCCCGGCCAGGCTCGTCCCGTACGGAACCACCCCCTCCACAGGAGAGCCCCATGGCCGCCGAACCGAACGAGACCTGGACCCTGCGCCACGCCACCGCGTGGGTCTTCACCGCGGACGGGCGCCTCACCAGGCCCGTGATCCTGGTCGGCGACGCCGGCACCGGACTCGCCGAGCTCGCCGCCGGCGCGGACCACGGCTCGTACTCGCTCCTCGCGGGGCTGAAGGCGCGCGGCCACGACCTGATCCTGCTCGGCCTGCCCGAGGACGGCTCCATGACCGGCGACGGCGGAACCGTCCAGAACACCGTGACCCGCGCGCTCGCGGAGAGCACGGGCGAGGCCCCGCTGACCGTCGGCGGCACCGGGCAGGGCGCCCTCGCCGCCCGCTACGCCCTCGCGGGCATGGAGTACCAGCGGATCGACCACCGGACGGGCGTCTTCTTCTCCCACAACGCCGCCGCTCCCGAGCTGGAGGACGAGGCCGAGCTGAGCCGGATGGGCGACAGGCCGCGGACCCCCGCGTTCCTGCGGCTCGTCGACAGCGGCGTGGACGACGGTCTGGACGAGGAGGCCGCCGACCGGACGATCATCGGCGGAGCGGGCCCGTCCGGCCCGCTCCTCTCCCAGGAGTACGGCTCCTGGCTGCTGGAGAACCTCCCGCGATAGCGAGACCGTGGTGCCCGGAACCGGACTCGAACCGGTACGGCCCGAAGGCCAGCGAGGTTTAAGCTCGCCGTGTCTGCATTCCACCACCCGGGCGTCGCCGCGAAGCTCCGCGTTGGCACATGAGCCTATCGGGACGGTTTCCCCCGATCAGCGGAACGTCGGCCCGATGTTGTCTTATTTTATTGACGTCTGAGGGTGCGTCAGTGCAGGTGGGGGGCCTTTCGCCAAACTGTGACAGGGGTCGCAGGCGCAAAGCGGCACCCCCTGGAATGACGAAAAGTCGCCGCAGGTCTGTCACCTCCGGGCGGCGGGTTCCCCGTCGTCCGGAGTCAGGGATCCCGTCATCCCAAAGGAGGAGGGACCGGACCTCCGGTCAGACTCGAGACGGCCCCCGGAACGGGCACGTGGGCGGACGACCCGGGGCGGAACGCTCGACACGATGGAGGGGTTCCCGAATCGCCGTCACAGTGACAGGAGTCCCCCCGTGACCACCACCCCCACCGTGTCCCGCGCCACCGCGGTGGCCGCCCGCGCCACGGATCTCACGAAGGTCTACGGACACGGCGAGACCCAGGTGGTCGCGCTCGACCGGGTCAGCGTGGACTTCCGGCAGGGCGAGTTCACCGCGATCATGGGCCCCTCCGGCTCCGGCAAGTCGACGCTCATGCACTGCGTCGCCGGCCTGGACTCCTTCTCCTCCGGCTCGGTCCGCATCGGCGAGACGGAGCTGTCCACCCTGAAGGACAAGCAGCTCACCCAACTGCGCCGGGACAAGATCGGCTTCATCTTCCAGGCCTTCAACCTGCTGCCGACGCTGACGGCCCTGGAGAACATCACGCTGCCCATGGACATCGCCGGCCGCAAGGCCGACAAGCAGTGGGTCCAGCAGGTCATCGACATGCTCGGCCTCTCCGGCCGGCTCAGCCACCGCCCGTCCGAGCTCTCCGGCGGCCAGCAGCAGCGCGTGGCCGTGGCCCGCGCCCTCGCCTCCCGCCCCGAGATCATCTTCGGCGACGAGCCGACCGGAAACCTGGACTCCCGCTCCGGCGCCGAGGTCCTCGGCTTCCTCCGCAACTCCGTACGCGAGCTGGGCCAGACCGTCGTCATGGTCACCCACGACGCGACGGCCGCCTCCTACGCGGACCGCGTCATCTTCCTCGCGGACGGCCGGATCGTCGACGAGATGCTCCGCCCCACGGCGGACGGCGTCTTCGACCGCATGAAGGCCTTCGACGCCAAGGGCCGTACGAGCTGACGCGGCGCCACGCCGCCACCGCCCGCCGCCCCCTCGAACTCCAGGACCCACCCATGTTCCGTACCGCCCTGCGCAACGTGCTCGCGCACAAGGCGAGGCTGCTGATGACCGTCCTCGCCGTGATGCTCGGCGTGGCCTTCGTCTCCGGCACCCTCGTCTTCACCGACACCCTCTCCCACGCCTTCCGCAACCAGTCGGCCAAGAGCTACGACGACGTCGCCGTCGCCGTCAGCATGCGGCCGACCGAGGAGGAGGCCCGCAAGCACCCCGGCCTCTCCCAGGCGGACGTCGACAAGGTCACGAAGCTCGACGGCGTCGCCTCCGCCACCCCCCGCGTCGACGGCTTCGCCGGCGTGCCCGACAAGAACGGCAAGCTGATCGGCCTGGGCTGGGCCAACAAGGGCACCAACTTCGCCCCCGGCAAGGACGGCAAGGACGCCGCGTACACCTTCACGACCGGCGGCGGCCCCGCCGAGGCCGGCCAGATCGCCCTGGACGAGGCCACCGCCGCCAAGGGCGGCTACAAGGTCGGCGACCGCGTCCGCGTCGCCACCAACGGCCCGGTGAAGGAGTACACCCTCTCCGGCGTCTTCACGACCGAGGACGGCTCCGTCAACGCCGGCGGCAGCCTCGTCGTCTTCGACAGCGCCGTCGCCCAGAAGCTCTACCTGAAGCCCGGCTACTTCTCGGACCTGACGGTCACCTCCACCCCCGGCACGAACGACGACAAGCTCCTCGACGAGGTCCTGAAGGTCGTCCCGAAGGCCGCCACCGCCCAGACCGGGCAGGCCCTCGCCGACCAGCAGGCCAAGGACATCGAGGCCGGGCTCGGCGCCTTCAACCAGATGCTGCTCGCCTTCGCCGGCATCGCCCTCTTCGTCGGCGTCTTCCTGATCTCCAACACCTTCACCATGCTGGTCGCGCAGCGCACCAAGGAACTCGCCCTGATGCGCGCCGTCGGCGCCTCCCGCAAGCAGATCACCCGCTCCGTCCTCGCCGAGGCCGGACTCGTCGGCCTGGTCGCCTCCGCCATCGGCTACGTCCTGGGCATCGGCCTCGCCGTCGGGCTCCGCTCCGCGATGGCCGCCTTCGAACTGAAGGTGCCGGACGGCCCGCTGATCCTCAAGGCGACCCCGGTCCTCGCCGCCTTCGGCGTCGGCGTCCTGATCACCATGCTCGCCGCCTGGCTGCCCGGCCGCCGCGCCGCGAAGATCCCGCCGGTCGCCGCGATGAGCAGCGTCCACGCCACCGCCAGCACCAAGTCGCTCGTCGTCCGCAACTCCATCGGCGCCGCGCTCACCGCCATCGGTGCCGTCCTCATCGTGCTCGGCGCCGGCAAGGGCGGCGACGACGGCCGCATGCTCATCGCGGGCGGCGCGTTCCTCACCCTCATCGGCGTGATCGTGCTGATCCCGATGCTGTCCCGGCCCGTGATCGCCGTGATCCGCCCGTTCTTCGTGTCGGTCTTCGGGGTCTCCGGCAAGCTCGCCGGCCTCAACGCGGTCCGCAACCCGCGCCGCACCGGCGCCACCGCCTCCGCGCTCGCCATCGGCCTGACCCTGGTCACCGGCCTCTCGGTGATCGGCACGACCGTCGGCTCGGCCCTCGACAGGATGACGGTCGACCAGATCAGGGCCGACTACATGATCACCATGGCCGGCGGCTCCCAGGGCCTCAGCGAGGACGCCCTCGCGGCCCTGGCGAAGGCCCCGGGCGTCACGGCGGTCTCCCCGCAGCAGGCCGGCGCCCTCGACATCAAGGGCAGCTTCGTCTCGGCCTCCGGCGTCACCCCCGGCGACATCGAGAAGGTCCTCAAGATCGACGTCGTGAACGGCTCGCTCGCCTCCCTCCGCGAGGGGAAGATCGCCGTCGCCGAGAAGACCGCCCAGAGCCGCGGCCTGAAGGTCGGCGACACCGTCCCCGTCGAGTTCCTGGACAAGGCGAAGGACAAGCTCACGATCGGCGCGGTCTACGCGGACAGCGAGTTCCTCTCGCCCGTCCTGATCGACCACCGGACGATCGACGCCCACGAGCAGCAGCCCTACACCCCGCAGATCTTCGTCTCGATGGACGGCGGCGCGTCCGACGCCAACGCGAAGGCCCTGTCGAAGGCGCTCGGCGACAACCCGGCGATCACCGTCCTCGACAAGAAGGACATCCGTGACACCTTCGGCGGCCAGATCAACCTGCTCCTGAACATCGTCTACGGCCTGCTCGGCATGGCCCTGATCATCGCCATCCTCGGCGTCGTCAACACCCTCGCGATGTCCGTCTTCGAGCGCCAGCAGGAGATCGGCATGCTCCGCGCGATCGGCCTCGACCGGCGCCGCGTGAAGCGGATGGTCCGTCTGGAGGCCGTCGTCATCTCGGTGTTCGGCGCGGTCGTCGGCATCGGTCTGGGCGCCTTCCTCGGCTGGGCGATCGGCGAGACCTTCAAGAACAGCCTGCCGGGCTACTCCCTGGTCCTGCCCTGGGACCGGATCGGGCTCTTCCTGGTCCTGGCCGGCGTGGTCGGTGTCCTCGCCTCCCTGTGGCCGGCCCGGAGCGCGGCGAAGCTGAACATGCTCTCCGCCATCAAGGCCGAGTAGCACGTACGGACACGAAGGGCCGGTCTCCCCGTCGGGAGACCGGCCCTTCCTCGTCTCACTCCTGCCAGACGCGCGGCCGCAGCGCCGTCCCGCTCGCCCCGGAGACGGGGGTCTTCACCGCGAGGAACTGGTTCACGCCGATCCGGTTGCGCTCGAAGGAGACCGCCGAGGCCGCCATGTAGAGCCGCCAGATCCTGGCCCGGCCGGGCGAGGTGAGCCGGACCGCCCGGTCCCAGTCGGCCTCCAGGTTGGCCACCCAGCGGCGCAGGGTGAGCGCGTAGTGCTCGCGGATCGCCTCCACGTCCCGGACCTCGAAGCCGGCGTCCTCCAGGGTCGTCAGGGTGCGGCCCATGGGGGCGAGTTCGCCGTCGGGGAAGACGTACGCGTCGATGAAGGCGTCGACCTCGTAGGCCTCCTCGTCGGGCTCGGGGCGCCGGGAGATCTGGTGGTTCAGGAGCCGCCCGCCGGGCTTGAGGAGGGCGTACAGGTCGTCGGCGTACTCCCGGTACTTCGCGGCGCCGACGTGCTCGGCCATGCCGATCGAGGAGATCGCGTCGTACGGGCCGTCGGTGACGTCGCGGTAGTCCTGGACCCGGATCTCGATCAGGTCGGTGAGGCCCTCCTCGGCGACCCTCTTGCGGGCGTAGGCGGCCTGTTCGCGGGAGAGGGTGACGCCGACGACCCTGGCGCCGTACGCGCGGGCGGCGTGGATGGCCATGGAGCCCCAGCCGCAGCCCACGTCGAGGAGCCGGTCGCCCTCCTTGAGGTTCAGCTTGCGGGCGATGAGGTCCAGCTTGTCGCGCTGGGCGTCCTCAAGGGTGCCGTCCTCGGTCCAGTACGCGCACGAGTAGACCATCGAGGGGCCGAGGACCAGCTCGTAGAAGTCGTTGCCCACGTCGTAGTGGTGACTGATCGCCTGCTTGTCGCGGCGCTTGCTGTGCCGTCTGCCGTGACGGCCGCGCATCTCCTCGGCCGGGGGCTGCGGCGGCGGCAGCGGCCCGGCGAGCCGCAGCAGGGCACCGGCCGCGGCACGGAGCTTGGGATCGCGTACGGAGTCCAGCAGGCCCCGCGTCTCCTCGCCGCGCTCCCACAGGAGGCCGGAGAGGCGGTCCAGGAGCTCGTGGAGGTCGCCCTCGACGTCGATCTCGCCGGCCACCCAGGCGCGGGCCAGGCCCAGTTCGCCGGGCTTCCAGATCATCCTCCGCAGGGCCCGGCGGTCGCGGACGATCAGGACGGGGCCGCCGGCGGGGCCGGCTTCACTGCCGTCCCAGGCTCGCAGTCGGACCGGGAGCGGTCCTCCGAGGAGTTCCTCGGCGAGAGTCGTCAGCCGCGACGCGGCGTCGGCCATGGTGCACACCTCCGTGATCTCGTGCCCCAGAAATGCTCGTCACCAAGGGAACACCGTCCGTAGGCGTTTGCAGTCCCGCCGCAGCGCAACGAGTCGGCAAAACACGCGAAGGGCCGTCCGCACCACGGATGGCGGACGGCCCTTTTACGGCCTTGCGTGTACTACGGGTACTGCGGTGTTACGAGGCCTTGGCCTTCTCCTGCGCCGGGGCGGCCGGCGCCGGGGCGGGCTTGGCCGCCTCGTAGAACTCCTCGCGCGGCGTCTCCATGGCACCGAGCGACACGACCTCGCGCTTGAGGAACATGCCGAGGGTCCAGTCGGCGAAGACGCGGATCTTGCGGTTGAACGTCGGCATCGCCATGCCGTGGTAGCCACGGTGCATGTACCAGGCGAGACGGCCCTTGAGCTTGATCTTCATCTTGCCCATGACGATCATCGCGACGCCCTTGTGCAGACCGAGGCCGGCCACAGCGCCCTTGTTGGCGTGGCTGTACTCCTTCTGCGGGAAGCCGCGCATGCCGGCCACCACGTTGTCGCCGAGGACCTTGGCCTGGCGCAGGGCGTGCTGGGCGTTCGGCGGGCACCAGGCGCGCTCGCGCGGGACGCCGGCCTTGATCGCGGCCATGTCCGGGACCTGGGCGTTGTCGCCCGCGGCCCAGACGTAGTCCATGCCGTTGACCTGGAGCTTCTCGTTGCAGTCCACGTGGCCGCGGGGGCCGAGCGGCAGACCGAAGCGGGCGAGCGCCGGGTTCGGCTTCACACCGGCGGTCCAGACGATCGTGTTGGAGTCGACCTCGAGGCCGTTCTTCAGCACGACGTGACCGTCGACGCAGGAGTCCATGGAGGTCTCGAGGTAGATCTCGATCCCGCGGGACTCCAGGTGCTCCTTGCCGTACTGGCCGAGCTTGGGGCCGACCTCGGGAAGGATCTTGTCGGCCGCGTCGACCAGGATGAAGCGCATGTCCTCGCGCGACACGTTCTGGTAGTACTTCGCGGCGTCGCGGGCCATGTCCTCGACCTCGCCGATCGTCTCGGCGCCGGCGAAGCCACCGCCGACGAAGACGAAGGTCAGCGCCTTGCGGCGGACCTCCTCGTCGGTGGTCGAGTCGGCCTTGTCGAGCTGCTCGAGGACGTGGTTGCGCAGGCCGATGGCCTCCTCGATGCCCTTCATGCCGATGCCCTGCTCGGCGAGACCGGGGATCGGGAAGGTGCGCGAGACCGCGCCCATCGAGATGACCAGGTAGTCGAACGGCAGCTCGTACGCCTCGCCGACGAGCGGCGCGATCGTGGCGACCTTGCGGTCCTGGTCGATGGTGGTGACCCGGCCGGTGAGCACCTCGGCTCCGCGGACGACGCGTCGCAGCGGGACGACGACGTGACGCGGGGAGATGCTGCCGGCGGCGGCTTCGGGGAGGAAGGGCTGGTAGGTCATGTACGACCGCGGGTCGACGACCGTGACGGTCGCCTCCGCGTAGCGCATCTTCTTGAGGATGCGCCGAGCTGCGTACAGGCCTACGTACCCGCCGCCTACTACGAGGATCCTGGGACGCTCCGTGGTGCTCATGAGATCGAGTATCCACCCCTCCTCAGGGGGGTGCTCGTGCGCCCCTTCACAAGCTCTCTGGACACCTCTGCTACACTCCGCCGCCCACGTGATCCACGTCATGGTCCTGCAAAGGAACCGGGGTGCACTGGTGAACGTTGTTCACCCCCCTTGAACTGGCCTGGAGAGCGGCCGTTAACGCTGAACCGGACTCCCGCTTCACACGATGGAAACATCGAGCGAATCGGCCTCCGCACCTGCGAAAGGGCCCCGTGACGCCCCCCGGAGGGCCTAATGACCTTCCTCGGACGCCATCGGGGCCCTTTTCCTTGTGAAGAACTTCACGAACCTTTTCCGACGGGGTGTCGCCGGGGGGCTCGATAGCCGTCCGCTATGCCACGGATAGGGCGATCCCATCGAGAATGTCGTGCTCGCTGACGACGACCTCGCGGGCCCCGACGCGCTCCACGATCTCCCTCAGGACGAGGGCGCCGGCGATGATCACGTCGACCCGGCCGGGGTGGATGACGGGGATCGCGGCCCGCTCCTCGTGGGTGGAGGCGAGGAGCCGCTCGGTCACCTCGGCGACCTGCGCGGCGGAGATCCGGGAGTGGTGGACCTTCTCGGAGTCGTACTCGGGGAGCCCGAGGGCGATCGCGGCGACCGTGGTGACCGAGCCGGCGAGCCCGACGAGGGTCTCGGCCGCGTCGATCGGGACGGTCTCGGCGGCCAGGTCGAGCGCGGTACGGACGTCGGCGCGGATCGCGGCGACCTCCTCGGCGGTCGGCGGGTCGTGGCGGACGTGCCGCTCGGTGAGCCGGACGCAGCCGATGTCGACGGAGCGGGCGGCCTCGACGTGCTGGTTGCCGACCACGAACTCGGTGGAGCCGCCGCCGATGTCCACGACGAGGCGACGGTCGTCCCCGTGCAGCTCGCCGGTGGCGCCGGTGAAGGAGAACTCGGCCTCCTGGTCGCCGGTGATGACCTCGGGCTCGACGCCCAGGATCTCCACGACGCCGTCCACGAAGTCCTGGCGGTTCTCGGCGTCGCGGGAGGCGGAGGTGGCGACGAAGCGGATCCGCTCGGCGCCCAGCTCCTCGATGATCCCGGCGTACTCGCGACAGGCCGCGAAGGTGCGCTCCAGGGCCTCGGGGGCGAGCCGGCCGGTCTTGTCGACGCCCTGCCCGAGCCGGACGATCGTCATCCGCCGGTCCAGCTCGATCAGGTCACCCGTCTCGGGGTGGACGTCGGCGACGAGGAGGCGGATGGAGTTCGTACCGCAGTCGATTCCGGCGACCCGGGTCACTTCTCCTCGCCCTCCTTCTCGTCCCCGCACGGGTTCACGCAGGGGCCCTTCGCCCACCACTCCGGCAGCATCGCGAGCGCCTCGTCGCCGAAGGGGTTCACGCCCGGTCCCGCGGCCAGCGAGTGGCCGACGAGGACGTGCAGGCACTTGACCCGGTCGGGCATGCCGCCGGCGCTCGGGAAGCCCTCCAGGACCTCGATGGCGTCACGGCGGGCGATGTAGTCCTCGTGCGCGGCCCGGTAGGCGGCGGCGAGCTCCGGGTCGGTGGCGAGCCGGGCCTGCATCTCCTTCATGACCCCGTTGGCCTCCAGGGTGCCGATGGCCGAGGCCGCCCGGGGGCAGGTCAGGTAGTACGTCGTCGGGAACGGCGTGCCGTCGGGGAGCCGGGGCGCGGTCTCGACGACGTCCGGGTTGCCGCACGGGCAGCGGTGCGCGATGGCGCGCAGGCCGCGGGGCGGGCGGCCGAGCTGGAGCTCGAAGGCGGCGATGTCCGTCTCGGTGGGCTCGGTGCGTTCGGTCTGCGGAGGGGGCGTTTCCATGTTTTTCTCGGTTGCCTTGCTCGTGTGTCGCGGAGGGGTCAGGGACGGTCGGCGTGGTCGACGCCGTCCCAGAGGTTGTCGTACCAGGGGCGCTCGGCCGCGCCCTGGTCGGCGCGGGGCCGTTGCTCCGCGTCGGGGTCGTTCACGGTGAAGCCGGTCTCGCCGGGGAGCACGTAGTGCAGGTGCTCGCGGGCGAGGCGGCGGACGTAGGCCGGGTCCTGGAGGCGGGCCTTCTCGTCCTTCAGCTCCTCGACCCGCCGGGCGGCCTCGGCGGCCCTGCGCTCCTGCTCGGCGATCTCGCCCTGCTGGGAGACGTAGCTCCGCATCGGGTAGGCGAGGGCCACGACGAGGGAGCAGACCACGAGGGCGAGGAATGCCGCGCGGCCGGTGAGCCGGGAGCGGCGGGCCTGGCGGCGGGTCTGGGAGCGGTAGACACGGGCGGCGGTCTGCTCGCCGAACAGCTTGATCCGGGTCGCGGTCGAGAACCGGTCCCGGTCCTTCGCGGCCATGTCGTGTCGCCTCCCCTGTTCATACGTACGTCCCCGCACACGGTACGGGACCGAGTACGGGGACGGACGTAACTACAGCGTCAGGACAGGTCAGCCCTTGAAGCGCGGGAAGGCGCTGCGGCCGGCGTAGACCGCGGCGTCGTCGAGGATCTCCTCGATGCGCAGGAGCTGGTTGTACTTGGCGACGCGGTCCGAGCGGGCCGGGGCGCCGGTCTTGATCTGGCCACAGTTCACGGCGACCGCGAGGTCGGCGATGGTGACGTCCTCGGTCTCGCCGGAGCGGTGGGACATCATGCACTTGAAGCCGTTGCGCTGGGCGAGCTCGACGGCGTCCAGGGTCTCGGTCAGGGAGCCGATCTGGTTGACCTTGACCAGGAGGGCGTTGGCGGTGCCCTCCTCGATGCCGCGGGCGAGGCGCTCCGGGTTGGTGACGAAGAGGTCGTCGCCGACGATCTGGACCTTGGTGCCCAGCTTGTCGGTGAGGATCTTCCAGCCGGCCCAGTCGTCCTCGAACAGCGGGTCCTCGATGGAGACCATCGGGTACGCGGAGACGAGCTCCTCGTAGTACTCGGTCATCTCGGCGGCCGAGCGGGACTTGCCCTCGAACTCGTACGCGCCGTCCTTGTAGAACTCGGACGCGGCGACGTCGAGCGCGAGCGCGACGTCGGTGCCCGGGGTGTAGCCGGCCTCCTTGATGGCCTCGACGATGAGGTCGAGGGCGGCGCGGTTCGACTCCAGGTTCGGGGCGAAGCCGCCCTCGTCGCCGAGGCCGGTGGAGAGGCCCTTGCGCTTCAGCACGCTCTTGAGCGTGTGGTAGATCTCCGCACCCCAGCGAAGGGCCTCGGAGAAGGACTCCGCGCCGATCGGGGCGATCATGAACTCCTGGATGTCCACGTTGGAGTCGGCGTGCGACCCACCGTTGAGGATGTTCATCATCGGAACGGGCAGCAGGTGCGCGTTCGGGCCGCCCAGGTAGCGGAAGAGCGGGAGGTCGCTGGCCTCGGAGGCGGCGTGCGCGACGGCGAGGGAGACGCCGAGGATGGCGTTGGCGCCGAGCGAGCCCTTGTTCTCGGTGGCGTCCAGGTCGAACATGGCCTGGTCGATCAGGCGCTGCTCGGTGGCGTCGTAGCCGACGAGCTCCGGGCCGATCTGCTCGATGACGGCGAGGACGGCCTTCTCGACACCCTTGCCCTGGTAGCGGTTCGGGTCACCGTCGCGAAGCTCGATGGCCTCGAACGCACCGGTGGAGGCGCCGGACGGAACAGCAGCACGGCCGGTGCTGCCGTCGTCGAGGCCGACCTCGACCTCGACCGTGGGGTTGCCTCGGGAGTCCAGGATTTCCCGGGCTACGACGACGTCGATGGACGGCACGAGCATCTCCTTCTGGGATGTGACGCTGGATGTGACGCAAGGTCGTGCAGGGTCGCGTGGCCTTGCGACAAGAGCCTAACCGGCTCGGGGGCTCCGGCCCGCCGTGCGCCCGCCCCCTGGGACGAAAAAGGACCCAAGGGCACGCATTGCGGGACGAAGGACCCCGAATCTACTGGACGGTAACCGCGGAGTCCCCATAAAAGGGGAAACCCCGGTCCGGCGCGCACGGGGGAAGGGGCACGCCGGACCGGGGTGGTCACCGCGGGAGGGTCGTCGGGGCCGCGTGAGCCGCCGGACTCACGCGAACCGCCGGGGTCACTTCAGGTGGAGCTGCTGACCCGGGTAGATGAGGTCGGCGTTCTCGACGACGTCCTTGTTCAGCTCGAAGAGCTTGGCCCAGCCGCCCTTGACGCCGTGCGCCTGGGCGATCTTGCTGAGGGTGTCGCCGGCGACGACCTTGTACTCGCCGTCACCCTTCTTGACCTTCTTGCCGGTCGGGGTGGTGACGGTCTTCGGGGCCTTGCGCTGCTCGCTGCGGGTGGTCGGCTGCTCGGCGCGACGCTCCTGCTGCTTGGGGGCGGCCTCCTGCTCGGGGGCGGCCTGCTGGGTCTGCTGCGGGGCGCTCTCGGCGGCGCCGCCGTCGTAGGCGGCGTTGGAGAGGCCGACGCCGCAGCTCGGCCAGGCACCCTTGCCCTGGCCCGCGAGGACCTTCTCGGCGACGGCGATCTGCTGGGCCTTCGAGGCCAGGTCGGCGCGCGGGGCGTAGGCGGTGCCACCGAAGGCGGCCCAGGTGGAGTTGGTGAACTGCAGGCCGCCGTAGAAGCCGTTGCCGGTGTTGATGGACCAGTTGCCGCCGGACTCGCACTGGGCGACGGTGTCCCACTCGGCGGTGGTGGCGGCGGAGGCGGTGCCCGCGGTCAGCAGCGGGGCGGCGACGGCGACACCGGTGACGCCGACGAGCGTGGCGACCTGGGCGGCCTTGGAGGGACGGCGGTGTTTGCCCTTGGCGGAAAACAGCATGGGAATTCTCCTCACCGACGCCTGTGAGGTGAGCTGTCGGGTTCGGGCCGGAAAGTTGCCCGGCCGCGTGTCCTTGCACGCGGCTTCACCCCAAGCCGGTCGTCGGCCGTCTGTCTCAACGGCCGGGACCGGCACTTACCTTGGGTCCCCCACTCCTGCCTTCGGCGCTTGCGCGACGACTGTTCCCATCGGCCGACGGCAGGATTCGGCGTTTCGGTCGACGGGGCCCGCGGTGGCGAGCGGTGACGACCGTAGACACAGACCCACCGGAAGTTCAAAGAGGCCCATTGCGGAAAAATCGCCCCTGCTTGCCCTCCGGTGGGCGGTGTTTGCGCAGGTGAGAGGTGACGGAAGCAAAGTTTGCGGACGTGACACGCCAGTTGGGGCGAAGAGACCCATGTCTCACTTGGCCAGAACCGGACATAAGCCCGCGAACTAACCCGCCGCCGCCGTCGAACCGATCGTCAGGTCAAGGCTCTGACCAGGGAGGATGAGGTCCGGATCGGCGCCCACCGTCCGCTTGTTGGCGTCGTAGAGGGCGGTCCAGCCTCCGGGGAGTTCGTTCTCCTCCGCAATGCCGGACAGGCTGTCGCCCGGGCGCACGGTGTACTCGCCCGAAGTGCCCTGACTGTCCGTTGCGTCCGAATTCGCCGCTTCGTCGGTCACCGGAGTGGCGTCGACCTTGCCCGCAGACCCGCCCGCGTGTCGGCCGGTTTCGGACGAGCTGCCCGTTGTGTCGGATTCCTCCGGGGCGGCCTCGCCCCGGTGCTTGCCGGTGCCGGGTGTGGCCGACGGCACGTCACCCTTGGGCGTCTCGGACGAATCCGGCGTACCGGGCGTAACGGAAGCGTCGGGCGTGACCGGGGTCGCGGGAGTGGTCGGCGCGGTCGGCGTGCTGGGCGAGGCCGGGGTGGCCGAGCTCGCCGGAGCGGTCGGCGTGACCGGCTTCACGGGGGCGGCGGGAGTGGCGGACCGCCCGGCGGACGACCCCTCACCCCCCGCGGTGCGGTTGGACTCGGGGAGGGGGCCCGTGGGGGTGGTCGGGACGACGGTCGGGCCGGGGTTCACACCGGTGGCCTTGCCGTCGTTCTTCAGGCCGGCGATCGGCGCGCAGGTGGCCCACTCGTTGCTGCCCGCGTCGAGCGCCTTCTCGGCCACCGCGATCTGCTGGGCACGGCTGGCGAGGTCGGGGCTGGGCGCGTACGCGAGACCGCCGTGCCGCTCCCAGCTGTCCTGGGTGAACTGGAGGCCGCCGTACATGCCGTTGCCGAAGTTGGCGCTCCACTGGCCGCCGGACTCGCACTCGGCGACCCGGTCCCAGGTGGCGGCGTCGGCGGCGGAGGCGGATCCGGTGGCGAGCAGCGGCAGCGCCATGGCGGATCCGGTGACGCCCGCGGCGACGACGATGGCGGGGGCCTGACGGGGGCGACGGTGTCGTCCGTTCCCGGAACGCATAGGAGGGCCTTTCGCGTGACGGCTGAGACTGCCGGGAAACGTAGCGGTATTCGAACGCCCGTCACAAGTCGATCGCCCCGCGATCACGTGAAGATCACATTTCTGATGGCACGTCAGTAGCCAAGAGGGGTACGGAAGGGGAGAACTCCACCGGAAGCGTGCGCAAACCACGCATGATGAGCCCACCGCGCCACCGGAGTTCGGCGGGATCGGCGGCAAGTCGCAGATCCGGCAGGCGAGTCAGCAGGGTCGCGAGCGCGGTCTGCCCTTCGAGACGGGCGAGCGGCGCGCCGAGGCAGTAGTGGATGCCGTGCCCGTAGCCGAGGTGCTGGTTGTCGCGCCGGGCGAGGTCGAGGGTGTCCGGCCCCTCGAACCGCGCCGGGTCCCGGTCGGCGGCGGCGAGCACCACGAGCACCGGGTCGCCCGCCGGGATCTCCTGCCCGCCGATCGTCAGCGCCCGTGTCGCGTACCGCCAGGTCGCCATCTCCACGGGCCCGTCGTACCGCAGCAGTTCCTCGACGCCGGTCTCCAGGAGGCCGGTCTCCCCGGCGGCGAGCGAGGCCTGGAGCCTCGCCCGCTGCTCCGGGTGCCGCAGGAGCGCGTACAGCCCGTTCCCGACCAGATTGACCGTCGTCTCGAAGCCGGCGAACAGCAGGATGAACGCCATGGCGGCGGCCTCGTTCTCGGTGAGGTGCTCGCCGTGGTCGGAGGCCTTGATGAGCCCCGAGATCAGGTCGTCCCCCGGCTCCTCGCGCTTCCGGTGGATCAGCTCGGCGAGATAGCCGCGCATCTTCTTCACCGACCGCGCGACCCCGCCGCGCGGCCCGCCGCCGTGCCGGATCATCATCCCGGCCCAGTCCCGGAAGTCGTCCTGGTCCTCCGCCGGCACCCCGAGCAGGTCGCAGATCGCGTAGATCGGCAGCGGGAAGGCGAACTCGTGGATGAGGTCGGCGCTCCCCCGCGCCACGAACGAGTCGATGAGCCGGTCCGTCAGCTCCTGCACCCGCGGCGCGAACTCGGCGACCCGCCGCGGGGTGAACGCCTTCGACACGAGCCGCCGCAGCCGGGTGTGGTCCGGCGGGTCGATGTTGAGCAGATGCGTCATCAGCTCGGCCTTGCGCTCGCCGGGGATGCCCGTCTTCCCCTTCGCGTGCGGCGACTCGTCGTGGTGCGCCGGGTTCTTGGAGAGCCGCTGGTCGGCGAGGGCCTGCCGGGCGTCCGCGTACCGGGTCACGAGCCAGGCCTCGACCCCGCTCGGCAGCGTCGTCCGGTGCACGGGCGCGTGCTCCCGCAGCCAGGCGTAGGCGGGATACGGATCGCTCGCGAACTCCCAGGTGAAGAGCTCGGGCATGGGGGCGGGGCCGGGGGTCGTACTCACGTCACGACGGTACAGGGCGGGCCCTGACGTCACGTTCGTGGAGAACCTGTGATCAAGAGGTGCATCTCGTGCCCTAGATTCTTGTCAGTGGATCCTCAGCTGCTCAGAAGCACGTTCGCGGTCGTCGAGAGACGCGCCGAACAGGCCGTCGCGTTCTTCTACTCGCACCTCTTCTGGCACAACCCCGGCGTGCGCGAGCTCTTCCCCGAGGACATGCTCCCCCAGCGGGACCGGCTCTTCGCCGCGCTGACCCATGTGGTGACCCACCTGGAGGACCCCGGACTCGCGCCGTACCTGGGGCAGCTGGGCCGCGACCACCGCAAGTTCCTCGCCTCCCCCGCGCTGTACGCGGCCGTCGGGCAGAGCCTCCTCGCCGCGTTCGCGCACGCCGCCGGCACCGCCTGGACCATCGAGGCGGAGAAGGCGTGGACCGAGGCGTACGGCCTCGTCGCCGACCTGATGCTCGACGGCGCCGACACGGCGGCCGGGGCCGGGGAGCCCGCCTGGTGGGACGCGGACGTCGTCCGGCACGAGCGGTACGGCGCCGACCTGGCCGTCCTGACCCTCCGCCCCCGGCAGCCGCTGCCGTTCCGCCCCGGCCAGTACGTCAGCGTCAGCTCGCTGCGGGTCCCGCGCGTCTGGCGCACCTACTCCCTCGCCGACGCGCCCCGCGCCGACGGCACCGTGGAGCTGCACGTGAGCCGGATCAGAGGCGGCGCGATGAGCACGGCGCTGGTCGAGGAGACGGGCCCGGGCGAGGTGCTGCGGCTCAGCGCCCCGGGCGGCGCGCTGACCCCGCGGACACCGCCGGGCGGACTGCGCACCTACATATGCGGCGGTACGGGCTGGGCCCCGGTGCGGGCGCTCCTCGCGGAGGCCGCCGAGACCGAGCCGGAGCTGGAGGGCCGGCTGTTCATGGTGGCCCGCGCCAAGGAGTACCTGTACGGGCGCGAGGACGCCGAACTCCTGAAGGAGCGCCTCCCCGGTCTGCACGTCACCTACATCACGGCCGCGCCCCGGCAGCGCAAGGACCAGGCGACCGAGCGGCTGCTCCAGGCCCTGCGGGCCTGCGTCCACTGGTCCGCGCACGACGCGTACCTCGCCGGGCCGCCGGGCTTCGTGACGGAGGTCCGCGAGGTACTGGAGGAGCTGGGCACCGACCCGGCGCGGATCCACCACGACACCCTGCCGCCGGTGGGCCGCTTCACCACCCGCCCGAACACCGCCGCGGAACGCCTCCTGGGCCCCCCGGCCCCCCTCTGGCACAACCCGGAGGCCCGGGCGCCGCGCGAGCCCTGACGGGGGCGGGGTCAGTCCCGGGAGCGGGTCCGCGCGCGCCACACGCCGAACTTCACGAGGTCCACGAGGGCGGGCACGGCGCACAGCGCCAGGACGATCCGCAGCCAGACCGAGACCGAGGAACTGGCCGCCTCCCACGTGAAGAAGACGAAGACCAGGGCCGTCATGCCCGGCGCATCGACACCCTTCGGCCTCCGAGGCCGCGTCGACTCGGCGCGGCGCGGCGTCTGCTGCGCGTCGGCGCCGGACGCGTCGGGTATGTCCGTCTTGCCCGAGCCCGGCGTGTCGGTGCCCGGCTCGTCCAGGCGCGGCGTGTCGGCGTCGGGCGTGCCCGGCTCGTCCAGACGCGGCGTGTCGGTGTCGGGCGTGCCCGGCTCGTCCAGACGCGGCGTGTCGGTGTCGGGCGTGCCCGGCTCGTCCAGACGCGGCGTCCCGCTCATGCCACGCCCTCCGCCGCCCGGATCGCGTCCCGGTACGTGCGGGCCGCCGCGCGCAGGGCCGCTTCCGGGTCCACGCCCGAGGCCTCCGCGCGGGCCGCGAGGGCGAGGAGTTCGTAGCCGATGCCCTCGCCCGCCGGGAGCTTCACGTCGAGGGACGCCGCACGGGCGCGGCCCGCGAGCTTCGCGGCCAGGGCGAGGCCGGGCTGCCCGAGCGGGACGCCGTCCGTCACGGACTCCCGCTGCTTCTCGATCGCCTTGGTGCGCAGCCAGTGCGCGTGGACGTCCTCGGGGGTCTCGGCGGTCGCGTCACCGAAGACGTGCGGGTGCCGGTGGATCAGCTTCTCGACGAGCGTCCCGGCGACGTCGTCCACGGAGAACGGCTCCTCCGGGTCCTCCTCGGCGATCCGGGAGTGGAAGACGACCTGGAGCAGGACGTCCCCGAGCTCCTCGCGCAGCTCCCGCCGGTCGCCCTCCTCGATCGCCTCGACGAGCTCGTACGCCTCCTCGATGGCGTACTTGGCGAGTCCCTGGTGCGTCTGGCGCGAGGTCCAGGGGCACTCGCGGCGGATGCGGTCCATGATCTGCACGAGGTCGAGGAGGCGGGCGCCGGGCAGGTCGTACGAGCCGGGCAGCAGCTCCAGGTCGGGCATCGAGAAGCGGCCGGAGCCGGCGAGCCGGGCGAGGCCGTCGGTCAGCGCCCTGTCGCCCTCGCCGGAGGGCAGCAGCAGGACCGTGCGGCCTCCGGCGCAGGCCTCGACGAGCTCCTCGGCGGTGGGCCGGACGTGCTCGACGGCGACGCCGGCCTCCCGCAGGTACGGCAGCTGGGGGTGGTCCTCGTCGGGGCAGAGCACCCGGTCGGCAGCGTGCAGCGCCTGCCAGGCGGGCCAGGACAGCAGTCCGGGGGCCACGCGATGGCTGGCGGTGAGCAGGATGATCCGGCCGGGGCTCTCAGAAGTCACCCCTCGAACCTACCCCGGCAGGACCCGCCCCTGGCCCGCCGGGCACCCCCTACGCCACGCCAGGGACGGCGGCCGGGTCCTGGCTGATCTGGCGGAGCCAGGGCGTGGTGGTGTCGGAGAGGCGGACCTGGGCGTCGTCCCAGCGGCCGTAGCGCGGGTTCACGTCGACGGCGAGGGCCTTGGAGGCGGCGGAGAAGACGTCCGTCAGCTTCTTCTGGCCCGCGGCGTCGTCGGTGGCACCGAGCTTCGTCGCGATCTTGGTCATGAGGACGTTGCGGCGGACGAACGCGTCGATCTGGTCGGGCGCCACGCCCTGCTCCTGGAGGAGGACGGCCGCGAGCTGGTCCTCGCCGCCGGCCTGGCGGACGAAGGAGGTCCGGGTCTGCTGGAGCTCGGCGCGGGTGGCGGTGACGCCCTGGTCCCGGGCGACCCTGTCGACGACCCGGTCGAAGATCATGACGTTGAGTTTGCGGCGGCCGAGGTCGCCGGTGGCGGCGACCAGCTGGGCGGACTGCGGCGAGGCCGCCTGCGCGGCCCGGACGTCCGCGACCTGGGCCTGGAGGCTGGAGACCTCGATCCGTTCGCCGCCGACGACGGCTGCCGCGCCCGGGTGGGCGTCACTGCCGCAGGCGGTGAGCAGCGGGGCCGCGGCGAGCAGGGCGGCGGACACGGTGAGCGCAGTGCGGCGGTGCAAAGGAGCCTCCCGGGCTGGTCGTGCGTCAGTTGAACGACCTTGCGGTGATCGATGGTAGGGAGTCGCCGGGGCCGGAGCCACTACTTCGGAGCGACTGTTTCCCACAACGACTCACCCGTCACCCGGGTGTCGGCCGTCCCCGCACCTCCGCTCGTCTCCTTGAGCAGGTAGTGCGGCCGCCGCTTGACCTCGTAGTAGATGCGTCCGACGTACTCGCCGATCAGTCCCGCCATCACCATCTGCACGCCGGCGAGCGCGGTCACGGCGACGAGGAGGGTGACGTAGCCGGGGGTGTCGACCCCGTTGAGAAGGGCGTCGCCGACGATCCAGGCCGCGTAGCCGAGGGCGAGGACGGTGAGGAGGAGGCCGAGGTGGACGGCGGCCCGCAGCGGCTTGTTGTTGAAGGAGAGGAGCCCGTCGAGGCCGTAGTTGAGGAGCTTGCCGAAGGTCCACTTGGAGCGGCCCTGCTCGCGGACGGCGTTCTCGTAGGAGAAGGTCGTGGTGCGGAAGCCGACCCAGGAGAAGAGGCCCTTGGAGAAGCGGTTGTACTCGCCGAGGCCGAGGACGGCGTCGACGGTGCGCCGCGACAGGAGCCGGAAGTCGCCGACGCCGTCGACGAGCTCGACGTCGACGAGCCGGTTGATCGCCCGGTAGTAGAGGCGGGCGGTGAGGGTACGGGTGACCCGGTCGCCCTCGCGGGTGCGGCGGGCGACGACCTGGTCGTACCCCTCGCCGTACAGGGCGACCATGCGGTGCACGAGCTCCGGCGGGTGCTGGAGGTCCGCGTCCATGATCACGACGGAGTCGCCGGCGGCGTGCCGGAGCCCGGCGAGCATCGCGGCCTCCTTGCCGAAGTTGCGGCTGAAGGAGAGGTAGCGGACCCGGTCCGGGTCGCGCCCCGCGAGCTCCCGGAGGAGTCGGAGGGTCCCGTCGCGGCTTCCGTCGTCCACGTAGACGAGCTCGAACTCTCCGTCGAGACGGTCGAGTTCGGCGGTCACGTGGTCGTGGAAGCGGCCGAGGACGTCCTCCTCGTTGAAGCACGGGACGACGATCGAGAGCAGCACACGGACCACGACAACGGAGCCGGGTGACCCGGCCGGTGCCCGGGGATGGCGAGCAGGCGACCATCGCGTGAACTGGCCCGGCGGGCCGGCCTTTTCCCGTGCGGCCGCTGTCATATTCGATCCGTCATGCCGAAATCCACGCGTTCGTACCTGCTCTCCGCCCTCCTTGCCGGCCTCGCCGTCTGCGGCGGGGACGCCGTCGCCCGGGTCTTCCCCTTCGGGCCGCGCCACCGGGCCGTCAACGACCTCGCCAACCAGTTCGTGCCGTTCCACGCGCACCTGTGGGACCTGCTGCGGGGCCGGGCGGACGGCGGGCCGCTGCTCGACTGGCAGGCCGGCTGGGGCACGAGCTTCCTGCCCGACTACGGCACCTACCTGTCGAGCCCCTTCGCCCCGCTGGTCGCGCTCTTCCCGCGCGGGGACATCGAGTACGCGGTGTACGGGATCACCGTCCTGAAGACGGCGGTCGCGGCGGCGGCGATGACGTTCCTCCTCCGGCGCATCGGCCCGGCCGGGGTGTGGTGGTGGGCGTCGGTGCTCGGCGCCTCGTACGCGCTGTGCGGCTGGTCGCTCGCGGAGGGCACGTACAACCCGATGTGGCTGGACGGCCTGATCGCCTTCCCGCTGCTCTGCCTGGTGGGCGAATGGGCACGGGAGGGCCGGCGGCCGCTCCTGGGCCCGCTGGTCGTGGCGGTCTGCTGGGTCGCGAACTTCTACACGGCCTACATGGCGACCCTCGGCGCCGCCCTGGTGCTCCTGGTCCGGCTGGCGCTCACGGACTCCTTCCGCCTGCGCGTCCTGGGGCGGGCGGCGCTGACGACCGCGATCGGCACGGGCCTCGCGGCCCCCGTCCTCGTCCCCGTCTTCCTCGGCTCCCGGTACGCCTACCCGGGCGTGGTCCGGGACTTCGCCCCGGCGGCCGGCCCGGACGTCCTCGCCCGGCTGCTCCCGGTGACGTACAGCTTCTCCACCCCGGCCGCCTTCGTCTGCACGGCGGTGCCGCTGCTCGCGGGGGCGCTGCTCTTCCGCCGGGACGCGCCGGGCCGGGAGCGGGTGCTGTGGGGCGGCCTGTGCGCGGCGGTCGCGCTGTCGATGCAGTGGACCCCGACGCACCTGCTGTGGCATGTCTTCGCCACCCCGAACGGCAGCCCGTACCGCCAGACCTTCGTCCTCTGCGGCGTCCTCGTGCTCGCCGCCTGGACGGGCCTCGCGCACGGCCTCCCGGACCGCCGCTCGCTCCTGGGCGGGGCGGCGGTCGTCCTGGCCCTCACGGCCGGGGCCCTGCCCAGCGACCTCCTCACCCCGTGGGCGCTGCTCCTCGCGGGCGCGGGCCTCGCGGCGGTGGCGGGCGCGCTGCTGCTCCCCCGCCGGGGCCGGTACGGGCTCCTGGCCGCGCTCCTCGTCACCGGCACCCTGCTCGGGCAGGCGGCGGCGACGACGGCGTACGCGGACCGGGAGCGGCTCGCCCGGCTCGACGACCACCCGCCGTGGGGCGCGCAGCACGAGCGGCGGGCGGCGGCCCTGGCCGGGGCCGACGGCTGGCCCGCGTACCGCACGGACTCGGGGCTTCCCCGGGTCGCGGGGAACGATCCGCTGCTCCTGGGCGGCCAGGGCGCCGCGTACTACAGCAGCCACACCCCGGCGGTCCTGACGGAGACCCTCGCCGCGCTCGGCGGCGGCTGGACCTCGCGCGGCCGGAACCTGCTGAGCCTGGACAATCCGGTGACGGACGCGCTGTTCGGGGTGGGCGCGCGCTGGCGGGACGGCGGGGTGGTCCGTACGGAGACGTTCCTGCCGCTGGTGACGGTACGGCCGCCGGGCCCGCCCCCGGTCTACGGCCCGTCGCCCTTCCGGAACCAGGAACTCCTGCTCGGCGCCCGGGTGTACGAGGCTCCGCACGCGGGCGCGTGCCGGGTCGGTACGGAGGTCTTCCTGTGGGCCCCGGACGCCACGGGCCCGGCCCGCCTCGGCGGGAACACGCCGGTCCACCTCCTCGGCGGCACCCCGAAGCGGCGCGCGGCCCTCACCTCCCTCGGCGTCCAGGAGGTACCCGGCCTGAAGCCCGAGCTGCCGGGGCCCGGCGAGCTCGGCTGCCTGGACCACGACCGGCTCCGTACGGCGGTGACGGCCCTGCGCGCGCGTGCGGCGACCTCGGTCCGCGTCACCTCCGACGGCATCCGGGCCACCCTCCCCCCGGGCTCCACGGGCACGGCGGTCGTGGCGGTCCCGCACATCGCGGGCTGGCACTGCGAGGGCGCCGGCCCCGTCCCGTACGGCGGTCTCCTCGCCGTCCCGGCCCGCGACGGCGCACTCTCCTGCGCCTTCCGGCCCCCGGGGCTGCGGGCGGGCCTGGCGGCGGGGGCGCTCGCGCTCCTGGGCCTGGTCGTGGTCCTGGTCCTGGTGCGGGTCAGGAGCGGACGACCGCCTCTTCCCGCAGCTCCGGCGGAAGGTGCCGCCGCTCGTCCTCGTGACGGAGCTCCGCTGGTCCGCCCACGGGAAGGATGACGGCCCCGAGGGCGTCGGCGACGCGGGCGACCACGGCGAGCATGGCGCCGCGCGAGACACGCATCGCCGTCAGGGACGTCACGGGGCCGCCGGTGGGGACGGAGAACTCCGCCTCGCCTCCGTCCTCCGCCCGCAGGAGGACTTCACCGGCGTCCACCGAGCCCGCCACCACGTACGGCTCGACGACCCGCCGGAACCGCTCGACGTCAAGCGCGGCCAACTCGCCGTCCACGAACCGGAGGAGGAACGTCTCCGCGCTCACGGCCGCAACTCCCAGCGCACTTCGCCGTCCTGCAGCTCGTCGGTCGGCGTGAGGCCGGCCGCGCGGGCGACGGCCGCCGAGGCCGCGTGGTCGGGGTGGACGTGGGCGACGACGGTACGGACGCCCTCGTCCAGGAGCAGTCCGACGAGCGCCCCGGCCGCCTCGCGCGCGATCCCCCGCCCCTGCCAGTCCGTGCCGATCACCCACGCGACCTCGGCGGTCCGCCCGCCCTCGGTGACCGTCGCCTGCACGGTCCCGGCGAGCCGGTCCTCGGCGCGGACCCGCACCACCCAGTTGCACCAGAGGACCGCCGGGTCCGGCGATCCGGCGACCAGCCGCTCGTACCGGGCCCGCAGCTCGGGCCCGGTCAGCGGGGCGCCGCCGATGAAGGCGTGCAGGGCGGGGTCGGCGAGGACCCCGGCCATCTCGTCGGCGTGCGCGACGGCGAGCGGGACGAGGTCGAGCCGCCCCGTGCCGACCGTGGTGGTCCTCACGGGGCGCCCAGGAAGCCGGGGTCGGTGCCGTCGAGCTGCAGGGCCGTCTCGCGTCCGAGGCCGAGCAGCTCGCCCAGGGGGACGACCGCGCGGCTGGTCCCGGCCAGGTCCTGGTGCGCCTCGGCGGACCACAGCGGCGGATAGAGGCTGAGCCCCTCCCCGCCGGTCAGCCCGGGGACCTCGTCGCGCCAGCCGGGCCAGCGCAGCCCCTCGTAGAACTCCTCGGCGCCCCCGGCGAGCAGCCAGGACAGCCAGGCGCCGTACCCGGCGCCGACGGCGTCCCAGCGCAGCGAGTCGGGCGCGAAGTAGACCATCTCGCCGGGCCGGCCCGGCAGTCCGGTCTCCTCCTCCGTGCCGCCCTGGATCGCGAAGGCCCCGCCGAGCACGTCGTGCGCCACGACGAGCCCCGCGGCGGGCCGCCAGTCGGCGTCGGGTTCGTCGGGGTAGCCGTTGACCCGGGCGAGGCCGGGCAGGCGCCGGTCGTTGTGGACGGCCGGGCTGCCGTACAGCCGCAGCCAGCCGTCGTCGACGAGCACCCCGCCGGTGTGGAACACGAACGCGCCGAGGTAGGAGCGGACGGTGACCTGTGTCTGCAGGAGGGTGGCCGCCGCCTGTCCGGGGTCGGGGTCCAGTACCTCGACGGGCACCTTCGCGGCCCGCAGCTCCTCTTCGAGCAGCGGCCACGCCGGCTCGTCGACCTCGGTCAGCTCGCTGAGTTCACGCACGTGGAAATCGTCCCACGCGGTTCGGAGACGTTGTTCGGGGGTCGTTGTTCGGGGGTCGTTGATCGGGGGCACTCTCGGGGGTATCTTGCATTACATGGTTCCTGGCGAAGCAAGATCCGATCCGGCGGCCGGAAAGGTCGCCAGTCAGCTGCGCAAGGGGGTGCTGGAGTACTGCGTCCTCGCCCTGCTGCGCGACGGCCCGCGCTACGGCGTCGAGATCCTCGACGAACTGGCCGCGGTCAGCGTCATGACCACCAGCCAGGGCACGATCTACCCCCTGCTGTCCCGGCTCCGCCGCGACGGGCTCGTCGACACCGAGCTGCGCGAGTCGGCCACCGGACCCGCCCGCCGCTACTACACGCTCACCCCGCCGGGCAGGACCGCGCTCACCGAGTTCGCCGAGAGCTGGCCGCGCTTCCGCGACGGCGTCGACCACTTCCTGACCGCATCCCACGGAGGCTCCGCATGACCGGCACCGAACACCCCCTCGTGACCGACTACCTGGCCACGATCGAGCGGGAGGCGTCCTTCCTGCCCGCCGGGCGCCGCGAGGAACTCCTCGCCGACCTGCGCGAACACCTCGCGGTCGCCGTCGGGGACGAGGAGGACCCGCAGGCCGTCCGCGATGCCCTCGAACGGCTCGGCAGCCCCTCGGCCATCGTGGCCGCGGCCCGCGCGGAGGAGCCGGAGGCCGCCGCGGCACCGGCACCGGCGCCGGCACCGGCTCCCGCCGAGGACCCGCAGCCCCGGTCGCGGACCGTCACCACCGCCGTGCTGCTCGGCGTCAGCGGGGTCGCCACCGTCGTCTCCCCCTTCGCCGGTCTGGTCGCCCTCGTCGTCGGCCTCGTGATGCTGTGGACGTCCACCGCCTGGGAGCAGCGCACCAAGGTGTTCGCGACCGTCCTCACCGTCGTGCTGCCGGTCGTGGTCACCCTCGGCATGTTCCTCCTGGCGGCCCGCTTCGGCCCGGTGGAGCTGCTCGTCGTGATGGCGCTGGGCATCGCCCTGCCGGCCACGGCGGCGGTGCGCCTGCTCCGTACCCAGCCCAATCCGGCCTGACCAGGCACGGAACGCGGAGGGGTCACCCCCTCCCCGACCAAGATCATCACGGGTGCAGAATGACCCGTATGACCCTGTCGAACACACCGAAGTCGGCCACGATCGACGACGCTCGCATCGTCGGCCACACGCTGGCCTCCGCCTTCGGCGACGACCCGATGATGCGGTGGTTCTTCCCGGACGACGCCTCGCGCGAGCCGGACCTCGTCCGCTACTTCACGACCCTGTTCACCCGGCAGTACGGCCTCCACGGCGTCTGCGAGCGGACCGGGTCGGCGGCCGCCTTCTGGGTGTCGCCCGAGGGCGCGGACAAGGCCGTCCCCGACGCGGAGACGATCGCGCGGCTGGTGGAGATCCTCGGCGACCGCGCCCCGGCCTTCCAGGAGGCCGTCATGGCGGCCGCCGAGCACGGGCCGACCGAACCGCACTGGTACCTCGCCGTCATCGGCGCCGACCCGGCCGCCCGGGGCCAGGGCCACGGTGCGGCCCTCCTCCGCTCGGGCCTCGCGAAGGCCGACGCGGACGGCCTCCCGGTCTACCTGGAGTCGTCGAAGCCGGACAACCTGCCGGTCTACGAGCACTTCGGCTTCGAGATCCGCGACGAGTTCGCCCTGCCGGGCGGCGGCCCGCTCCTGTGGTCCATGAAGCGGGCCCCGCGCTGACAGCCGTCACACGAGCTGCGGCGGCCCGATGACCTCCCGGCCGATCCGCTCGGCCAGATACCGGGCGTGCCGGTCCTCGTAGCCGTCGAGGTTGCCGAGGCGGACGTGAACGAGGACCAGGTGCGTGTCGGCGGGCACGTCGAGTTCACACGAGTCGTTGTTGAGGACAAGCGTGACCTCGGCGTGCTTGTACTCGCCGTGGAAGCCGCGCTCGGGCACCTCGGGCCATTCGAGGCGCCGCCAGTTGATCCGGGCCGGGGAGGCGTGGACCGCGTCCACGAGGCGGTCCTCGACGCTGCCGACGGGCTGCTCCTCGATCGAGAAGCCGAGCGGCAGGTACGCCTCCGCGCCGCTCAGGTCCTCGGGCAGGTCGCGGACGGGGACCGTCCGGGTCAGGTCCGGGAGCCCCGGCGGCGGCACGGCGGGCGCGCCGCTGTCGTCCCAGCACACGAGCCAGGCCTCGGGCAGCTCGCCGCACAGCCGCTTCAGCTCGCCCGGGGTGTGCGCCTCGGCCTCCACCGACACCTCGGAGAACGGCCTGACGCCGAACGCCACCATCTGCCGGGCCACCCGCAGGGCTTCGGCACGGTCGGGGCTACGGAATATCGGATACGCGACGTCGTCGGACATGCCCCGACACTGCCACGCCTGGGCGACCTGCTCCTCCGATTTACGGGCGGTCCTGCCACAGGTGGCGCGGCAGCAACCAGGACGGACCGTGCTCGGCACGGCAAGGGCGGCCGCGACGTATGCGCGGGCCTTCCGCCGCACGGACCCATAGCACCTGCGCCATATAGCATCGATGCTATGAACGGTGAGCGGTACACCATCGAGATCGAGCCCGAGGTCCGCCTCTGGCTGGAGGACCTCACTGCCCACCACTACGTGATAGTCGAGCAGAAGGTCGACCGCCTCGCCGAGAACCCCACCACCCTCGGCGAGCCCTACACTCGCCACCTCGGCGGCAAGCTTCGCGAGCTGCGGTTCGACCTCGGCGGGAACGCGCAGCGCATCACCTACTGGCTCGCCCCCAACCGCCGCATCGTGCTGCTGACCGTCTTCCGCAAGACGCGCATGCGCGAGACTGCAGAAGTGGACCGGGCCCACGCCGCCCAGGCCGCCTGCGAGTCCCGCCACGAGCCGGCGGCCGAGCACGACGTCTACAGCCGCCCGATCAAGGAGGAACTGTCGTGAACCACGCCGATTGGAAGACCCGCCGCCACCGCAAACTCCTGGGCGAGGAGGTGGAGGAGAACCCCGAGTACGACCGCCTGTACGAGGAGGCCGAGCTCGCCCACGACCTCGGCCAGCTGGTGTACGACCGGCGCACAGCCCTCGGGCTGTCCCAGACCGAACTGGCCGAGCGTTGCGGGATGAAGCAGCCGCAGATCTCCCGGATCGAAGGAGGCGGCACCGTACCCACGATCCCACTCCTGCGACGCCTGGCCCGCGCGCTCGACGCCGAGCTGACCATCGAGCTGACCCCGCACTCCAACGCGGCCTGAACGGTCACGGAAGAATCCTTGAGCTCAGCTCAGCTCGTGCCGCGCGTCGGACGCTTCCTCCTCGGCGATGAGGTCCCGCCCGTCGGCCCAGCCGGCCAGCAGTTCCTCCATCCGCTCCGCCATGTCGCTACGTCCACCGGCGCCCGACCCGGTGGAGTGGAACCTGCGCCGAACAGGGGCGTCGACGGCCGGGGCCAGGTGGGAGCAGGTGGGGTGGGGTGGGGTACTTGCCCTCGGTACTTGGAGGACGTCGGGGCCCACCGGGTCGCGGTCCTGGTCGACCCGGTACGGATGCCGAAAGCGGCCCCCGCCCGGGAGGGGCGGAGGCCGCTTCGTGCGGCGTCGAACGCTCAGTCGAGGCAGAACTCGTTGCCCTCGATGTCCTGCATGTTGATGCAGGACTCGTTCTCGCCGTCCGCGTACAGCGTCTTCAGGTGCGTCGCGCCCAGCTTCACCAGGCGCTCGCACTCGGCCTCCAGGGTCGCGAGGCGCTCGGCGCCCACGAGGCCGGTGCCGGCGCGGACGTCGAGGTGGACCCGGTTCTTGACGGCCTTCCCCTCGGGGACGCGCTGGAAGAGCACGCGCGGGCCCTTGCCGGTTGGGTCGGTGCAGGCGAAGTAGACGGGGCGCTCCTCGGCCGGCAGCGAGTGGTGGTACTCCTCCCAGGTGGCGAAGCCCTCCGGCGCCGGCGGGGTGACGTACCCCAGGACCTCGCACCAGAACGCGGCGAGGCGCGCGGGCTCCGCACAGTCGATGGTGACCTGGATTTCCTTGATCGCTGCCATTCCGACACCGTAGCAAGCGGCCCTTCCGGCGCTCATTTCCTTTTCCGGGAGCGGCCGTCAGGACGTCAGGATCACCAGCCGCTGCGTCGCCCGGGTCATCGCCACGTACCGGTCGACCGCGCCCTCGACGCCCTCGCCGAAGTTCTCCGGGTCGACGAGGATCACCAGGTCGAATTCGAGGCCCTTCGCCAGCGTCGGGGTGAGCGAGCGGACGCGGGGGCGCTCCTCGAACGCCGGGGCGCCGATGACGCAGGCGACGCCCTCCGCGTGCTCGGCGAGCCAGGTGTCGAGGATCCCGGACAGGTCCGTGACCGGGCCGTGGGTGACCGGGATCCCGTTGCTGCGGATGGACGTCGGCACGTTGGCGTCGGGGAGCGCGGCGCGGATGACCGGCTCGGCCTCCGCCATGACCTCTTCCGGCGTGCGGTAGTTGACGCTCAGGGACGTCATCTCGATGCGGTCGAGCCCGACCCGCTCCAGGCGCTCCCGCCACGACTCGGTGAAGCCGTGCCGGGCCTGGGCGCGGTCGCCGACGATCGTGAAGCTGCGGGAGGGGCAGCGCAGGAGCAGCATCTGCCATTCCGCGTCGGTGAGTTCCTGCGCCTCGTCGACCACGATGTGCGCGAACGGGCCGTCCAGCGGTTCCAGTTCGGCGGTCGGCAGGGCGTTCTCGTCGATCAGGGTGTCCTGGAGGTCCTTGCCGCGCAGCATCGTGACCGCGCCCTCGCCGTCGGCGTCGGCCGCGACGATGCTGTCGATGACGCCGGCCATCCGCTCGCGTTCGGCGGCGACGGTGGCCTTGCGCCGGAGCTTGAGGCGGGCGGTCTCCGGGTCGCCGAGCCGCTGCCGGGCCGCGTCCAGGAGCGGCAGGTCCGACACGGTCCAGGCCTGGGCGTCCGCCCGCCGCAGCCGCTTCACCTCGTCGGGGTTCAGCCAGGGCGCGCACATCCGCAGGTACGCGGGGACGGTCCACAGGTCGCCGACGAGGTCGGCCGCCTCCAGCATCGGCCAGGCGCTGTGGAGGGCGCCGGTCAGTTCGCGGTCCTGGCGGAGCGACTTGCGGAACTGCGCCTCCGGGACCTCCTCGCCGTCGTACTTGTCGAAGAGGATCGAGACCAGGTGCTCCCAGATCTGCTCGCGTGCCTCGTTGTGCGGGGTGCCGGGCTCGGCCGCGTCGAAGGCCTCGGCCCAGTCGGCGGCGGTGAGCCGGATGTCGGACCAGTGGGTGGAGACGGTCATGCCCTCGGTGGGCGGCTCCTCGTAGAAGGCGACGGCCTTCTCGATGGCCTCCACCATCTGCCGGGAGGACTTCAGGCGGGCCACTTCGGGGTCGGTCTCCGCCGGCGCCTTCGCGCCCTCGGCGACCAGGTCGCGCACGGTGCAGGTCCGTACGCCCTCCTCGCCGAGGCTGGGCAGCACGTCGGCGACGTAGTTCAGGTAGGGCTGGTGCGGGCCGACGAAGAGCACGCCGCCGCGGCGGTGGCCGAGGCGCGGGTCGGAGTAGAGCAGGTGCGCGGTGCGGTGCAGGGCGACGACCGTCTTTCCCGTACCCGGGCCGCCGTCGACGACGAGGGCGCCGCGCGAGCCGGCGCGGATGATCGCGTCCTGGTCGGACTGGATCGTGGCGAGCACGTCCCGCATCCGGGGCGAGCGGTTGCCGCCGAGGCTGGCGATGAACGCGGACTGGTCGTCGAGGGCGGCGTGTCCTTCGAGGCCCTCGGCGGTGAAGACCTCGTCCCAGTAGTCGGTGACGCGGCCGCCGGACCAGCGGTAGCGGCGGCGGCTGGCCAGGCCCATGGGGGTGGCGTGGGTGGCGGCGAAGAACGGTTCGGCCGCCGGGGAGCGCCAGTCGATGAGGAGTCGGCGGCCGGTGCTGTCGGTGAGGCCGAGGCGGCCGATGTACACGGGCTCCGGGTCGTCGGTGCCGACGACGCGGCCCAGGCACAGGTCCAGGCCGAAGCGGCGCAGGGTCCGCAGGCGGCCGCTGAGGCGGTGGATCTCCGCGTCCCGGTCCATCGCCTCCCGGCCGACGCCGCCGGGTGCCTTCCGCTCGGCGTCGAGCCGCTCGGACAGTTCGGCGATCGTCTCGTCGAGGCAGCGGGCGATGGCCGCGAAGTGCTGCTCGTCGGCGGCGATGAGCGCCGGGGCGGCCTTGGGAGAGAGGTTGCCGGGGAGGTCGAACACACCGGCAATGAGGGACGTCATGTAGTAAATACCCCGTTTTCGTGCATCTTCTGGCTTCGAGGAGCGATTGTGCGCCACGGAGGGGGCCTTGCCGCAAGGCCCCCTGTGCGCTATACGTTGAGATAGCGGAAAGGGCCGGAACCCATCGGGTTCCGGCCCTTCGCGTTGTACGGGGTGGTGCGCGCGCTTACTTCGCGGCGACCTCGTCCAGGCAGAGGACGAACTTGTCCGAGCCCAGCTGCTGGGCGAGGGCCGAGAGCTCGTCGCCGCACTTGTTGAGGTCGAAGGTGTTGTCGACGACCTTGACGACCTTGAACAGGTCGGCCTTGCCGGAGGAGCAGTCGACGGTGTCGACCTTCGGGTCGTTGTCGGGACCGGTGACGGTGACGCACTCGCCGGCCTCGGCGTGCACCGGGGCGTCGCCCGTGAGGTGCGGGAGGCCGAGCTTCACCGCGACGGCGACGACGATCGCGACGACGATGCCGCCGACCTTCTTCAGGAGCTTGCCACCCTTCTTGGCGGGGGCGGCGGGCTGCTCGGGGGTGAACGGAGCGGACGGCGTCGTCATGTGGAATTCCTTGGGAACGCGGACGCGGACATGATCAGACGCGAACGTTACATGTGCCAAAACGGTCAAAAAGGATCATGAAGATCCACTGGCCGATCAGTTGTCGAGTCGTGATCCTGTCACCCCGTCAGGGCCGCTGCCCCAGCTGCCGCTGATGGTCGAGCGCCCTCCGCAACTCCACCGGAAGCGGGTGATACGGGCCGTACGCGCGCTCCGCGTCGAACAGCAGCCGCCCGAGCTCCTCCTGACCCGCCGCGTGCTCGCCCGCCGCCAGGAGCAGCAGCCCGATCCGCTGCCGGATGTCGAAGGCCCGCGCCAGATCCCGCTCGTAGTACGGCAGGACCGCACGGAACTCCGCGAGCGCCGCGGCCGTCTCCCCCAGCTGCTCCAGGCACAGCGCCGCGTCGTAACGGAACTGCAGGAACTGCGGGTCCGCCGGACCCGCCTCCGCCCCGCGGTCCTCCGCGAGCCGGCGCAGCTCCGGCAGCGCGCGCCGGTACTGGCCGTCGTCCATCAGCGTCGACGCGTACTGCTTGCGCAGGATCCGGACGACCGGCGAGCCCTCGCCGTGCTCGGCCGCCGCGGCCGGCAGGATCCCGCCGAGCATGTCCACGGCCTGGGTGAGCGAGCCCTCCCCGAGCAGCCGCTTCACCTCGTCGACGGCCGCGGCCACGTCGGGACGCGCGGGCGGCGCCCCGCCCGCGTACACCCGCGGGTCGGTACGGGGATCGGTACGGGGATCGGTCGGCCGGGACGGCGGCGCCGCGGGGACCGGCGGCACCGGGACCGGCGGCACCGGCACGACCCGGTCCTGCGCCCGCTCCGGCCAGGGCGCGTGCGGCCGCAGGAACGGCCGGGTCGGGTCCATCGGCCCCGCCGGGGCGCCGCGCGCCGGGAGCAGCGGCAGCAGGTGCTCGTACACCTCGTGCGCCCCGGACGGCCGGGCCTGCGGGTCCTTGGCGAGCAGCCGCAGGACCAGCGCTTCGAGCGCCTCGGGGACCTCGGGGCGCAGCTGCCGGAGCGGGACGGGCGGCTCGTGCAGATGGCGGTGGAGCACGCCGAGCGCGGTGGATCCGGCGAACGGCACGTTCCCGCTGAGGAGTTCGTGGAGGAGCACACCGAGCGCGTACAGGTCGGTGGACGGGCCGACGGCGCCGCCCATGGCCTGCTCCGGCGCCATGTACGCCGGGCTGCCGATGGGCGAACCGGTGTGCGTGAGCCGGGTGGTGTCCGTGTCGAGGACGGAGGCGACGCCCAGGTCGAGGACGGTCAGCGCCCCGTCCGGGCGGATCATCACGTTCCGCGGCTTGAGGTCGCGGTGCACGATCGGCACCGCGTGCACGGCGGCGAGCACCGCGCAGAGCTGCGCGGCGACGCTGACCGCCCACTCCCAGGGGTACGGATCGTGCTCGGCGAGGTGGTCGGCGAGGTCCGCGCCCTCGACGTACTGCATGACGAGGTACAGGTCGTCGCCGTCGCTGCCGGCGTCGTGCACGGTCACCAGGCCGGGGTGGTCGACCTGGGCGGTCACCCGGCACTCGCGCACGAAGCGGCGGCGCAGCTCCTCGGCGGCGGTGGCGGGGCCGGTCATGGTGGCGGGCCGGAGCAGCTTCACCGCGACCCGGCGGTCGAGACGTCCGTCGTACGCCGTCCAGACCTGGCCCATGCCGCCCTGACCGATGACGGTGGCGAGCTCGTAACGCCCGCCGACGACCCGCCCGTTCACCTGCCGCCCGCGCCTTCCCCGCCGTTCCCGGTGTCCTTCCTGAGCAGGTCGCTGAGCTCGTCGAGCTCGGCGCGGACCTGGTCGATGCGCGGTCCGGGCGCGGTGGGCGGCACAACGGCCGGGCCGGTGTACGGGTTGGGGTTCCCGAAGGCGCTCGGGACCGTGACGGCGGTCGCGTGGTCGTGGCCCGGGTGGAACGCGGGAGCCGCGGCGGGCCGGTCGAACCGGCGGATCTCCGTCACCAGGTAGTACGTGAGCGAGCCCGCCACCAGGAGCACCATGACGCCGACGCCGATGAAGGACTCGGCGGTGGTCGGCTCCTTGTCGCCGGTGACCCCCGCGTACGTGAAGAGGCCCGCCGCCACCAGGAACGTCACCGCGAACAGCACCCAGTCCAGCGCCCTGCGCGTGACGACCGCGAGACGGAGCATCGGCGCCCACGCGAGAAAACCGCAGCTCAGCAGCGCGAGGGCGGAGAAGAGGACGAGCAACGCGATCCGGCCACCGGAGGCGGGGCTACTCGGCGGCTGCGGAACCTGCGGGGCCTGCGGGGGGCCGTACATCCTGCTGCTCCTGCTCGGACGGATGGGTGCGGAGACGAGCGTATACACCCCCGCGGACAACGGTTCCGGGATACCCGGAACCGTTGTCGAACCGAGCGATGCCCCGCGAGCCCGGCATGATCCGAAAGACAGGCCCTACGGAGCCACCGTGCCGTCCGCCAGACCGTCGTACAGGCCCTGGACCAGCTGGTCGCCGAGGCGGGCGGCGAGCCGCAGCGACTCCTCGAACTCGGCGAGCGCCCGGAACCGCTCCCCGAACCTGCGCTGTTCGGCCAGGGGCAGCCGCGGCAGCTGGAGGCGGCGCACATCCAGCCGGGTCGCGGTCGAGGCGTAGCTGCTGGCCTGCCGGGTGTTGGCGGTGGCCCGCAGGAAACCGGCCAGGAACCAGGGGTCGAGGGCCGCCGGATCGGGGCGGAGCAGCTGGAGGTTGCGGCCGAGCGCCGCGCCCTCGGCGGAGGCGTCGACGACCCGGACGGCCGCGCCGCCGCCGAGGACCGGGACGACGACGTCCCCGGCGGCGAGGAGCACCGGCTCCTCGGGCGGGCCGTCGGGCAGCGTCCCGGAGGGCGGCTGGGCGGCCAGGACGTCGTGATCGGTGAGGACGGCGACCGGGGCTCCGGCGGGGGCGGTGCCCGTGCCGCCCGCGCGCAGGGCGAGGGCTCCGGCGCGGGCGAGTTCGCCGACGGTGGTCGTGGGCCGGCCGGGCCCGGCGCCGGAGCCCGGGTCGGTCACGGGCGGCGGGGTCAGCTCGCGGGTGCGGTGCAGCGTCTCCGTCAGCCGCTCCCGCACCCCGGTCAGCTGGACCGCGCCCTCGGCGGCGGCCGGCGGCGGGAGGTGGCGGGCGGGGGCGAGGTCGACGTCGTCGTCGAGGAGCTCGATGACCGGCACGGAACGGCTCGCGCCGGGCGTCCCGGCGAGGTGGCCGTCCCGGTCGAAGGGCGTCCAGGCGTCCAGTACGGCCGAGTGGACGGCGGGCCAGTCGAGCCGGTCGCGGCCCTCCCGGCCGGGACCCGCCTGCTCGGACGCGGCGTCGACCAGGAGGAGTTCGCCGGCGTGACGCTCGCCCTGGACGGGCCGGCGCAGCACCCACAGGTGCAGCGGGATGCCGTACGGCGGGGCGGCGCCGGCCGGGAGGGCGACGACCGCGCGCAGGGCGCCCCGGCGGAGCAGGTCGGCGCGGATGCGGCGGCCGGAGCGGCGGGAGGCGGCGGCGGGCGGCATGAGGAGGACGGCGGTGCCGCCGGGGCGCAGCCGGGCCAGGGCGTGCTGGACCCAGGCCAGTTCGGACTCCGTGCGGGCCGGGAAGCCGTACTCCCAGCGCGGGTCGTAGGCCAGTTCGTCGTGGCCCCAGTTCCGCTCGTTGAACGGCGGGTGGCAGAGGACCGCGTCCGCCGCGAGCGTCGGGAAGGCGTCGGCGCGCAGGCTGTCGCCGGACCGGACGCGGATGTCGGCGTCGGTGGCGAGCGCCAGGCGCAGGGCGGTGAGCGCGGCGAGGTCGGGGTCGGCGTCCTGGCCGCACACGGCACCGGGGAGCTCGACCGCGCTCAGCAGGCCGCCGGTCCCGGAGGCGGGGTCGAGGACGGTGAGCGGGACGCCGCCGCGCCCCACCCTCGGGGCCGCGGCGAGCGCCGCCATCAGGGCGGCGGGGCCGGGCGGGGTGAGGGTGTACTGCCGGGGGTTGGCGTCGAGGTGACGGCCGAGCAGGAACTCGAAGGCCCCACGGACCCCGGTCTCGGCGGCCAGCTCGGCGGCCCCGCGCAGGAGCGGGACGGAGGCGGCGAGCGCGGGGCTGGTGGGGGTGAGGACCGCCCGCTCGGGGCCGAGGCGCTCGGTGAGCGTCTCCTCCAGGGCGACGGGCAGCACCTCCGCGAGCCGCTCGTCGGAGAGCTCGGAGAGCGCGGGCCAGGCCGCGGACCTGTCCCGTACGAGGAGGAGGGCGCAGCCCGCGTGGACGAGGGCGGTGAGGGCGCCGGCCGGGTGGCCCGCGATCTGCTGCCAGACGCGCTCCTTGAGCGGGACCTCGGCCAGCTTGCCCTGGGCGCGGAGCCATCGCTCGACGTCCGCGAGGGCGAAGGACGGGCTGGTCTCCGTGCCGCCGACGGGCTTGGGGAAGTCGGCGTGGCGGCGGCGCCAGTTGCTGACGGCGGCCCGGCCGACGCCGGCGAGCCGGGCGATCCCGGCGGCGGTCACCTCGGCGGCGGCGCCGGTTTCCGCCGTACCACCCGTCTCCGTCGTGCCGCCTGTTTCCGCCGTACCACCCGGCTGCTCCGCACCCGCCTCTGCTGCGTTCTCCGGCACGTGACCCAACTCCCCTGGTTCGCCCTTCTGGCTGTGACACCAATCCTAGCGAGGAACACGCGCCGCACCACTTCACAGTGTGAGTCGATCCGTTTTCCGTGAACCGTGTTGACTCGGTTCACAGGCTCTGCTGTGATTGACCCATCGCACCAGACATCGCCTTCGTCCGGGAGGACACACCCATGTCGTACGACACCCAGGTCCCGCCTGCCGCCGCCCCGCGGGTCATGCGCAACGGTCTCGGCACCGCGGCCCTGATCCTCGGCATCATCGGCACGCTGTCCGGTCTCATCCCGCTCTTCTTCTGGCTGGCCGGCATCCTCGGCCTGATCGCCCTGATCCTGGGCCTCGTCGGCAAGGGCCGCGTGAAGCGCGGCGAGGCGAACAACAAGGGAGTCGCGCTCACCGGCGCGATCCTGGGCCTCGCGTCCCTGATCCTCTCGGTCGTCGGCCTGGTCATCACGGTCACCGCCGTCAGCGACGCGGTCGACGAGATCGACAAGTCCATCAAGGACACCGCCCCGAAGGACCCGTCGAGCACCCCGGCGGGCAAGGCCCCGTCGAGCAAGGCCCCGGCGGCCGACGCCGGCAAGGGCGGCAAGGACAAGGGCGCGGGCCTGGCGGACGGCGACACCTCGGTCTACGACGACGACCTGAAGGTGACCGTCTCGGACCCGAAGCCGTTCTCCCCGGGCGAGTACGCGATCGGCCACACCAAGGGCAACAAGGCGTACCAGGTCACCGTCGTCATCGAGAACGGCGGCAAGGAGAAGTTCGACACCACCCTCGTGTCCTTCAGCGCCACGGCCGGCGCGAACGGCGTCACCGCCGAGCAGGTCCTCGACGACAAGGCCGGCGCGGGCTTCGAAGGCACGATCATGCCCGGCAAGAAGGCCACCGTCACGATCGCCTTCGACGCCCCGAAGGACGCCAAGAACCTGACCGTCGAGGTCAACCCCGGCTTCACCTACGACGCCTCCCAGTGGGAGCTGAAGCTCGGCTGACCCGGGCCTGACACCCACCAGGCACCTCAAGGACCGGGGCCCTTCGGGGCCCCACCCCCGCACACCCCCCTCTCGGAGACACCACCATGCTTGCCGCCCCCCGCCGCACCGCCCTCGTCGCCGCCCTGAGCGCCGCCGTCGCCCTCGGGGCCACCGCCTGCGGCCCGTTCTCGGACGACGCGAAGCCGGCCGGGCCCTTCGGGGAGCTGACCGGATCGCAGATCGTCGACAAGGCCTTCGCGGCGACGAGGACCGCGACGTCGGTGACCGTGGACGTGGACGAGCAGGGAGCCGTCGAACCGCTCAAGGCCTACCTGTCGCTCGACACGCGGGGACGGTGCGCCGGCACGCTGACGATCGGCGCGACCGGCACGGTCGAACTGCTCAAGACCGACGCCGAGAGCGTCTACACGCGCTTCGACGAGGCCTTCCTGCGCGAGCAGGTGAAGGAGGACGGCCCGGAGGCGCAGGACGCCATGGTCAAGCAGCTCAAGGGCCGCTGGATGAAGGGGCCCGTCTCCGACCCCGACAACAAGGGCATGCTGGAGCTCTGCGACCTGAAGGGGCTGCTCGACGGGTTCGAGCAGGGCGCGAGCGGGATCGTGAAGGGCGAGGAGACCACCCTCGGCGGCCAGAAGGCCCTGGCGCTGACGGAGCCGGGCGACGGCGGCGAGACGAACACCGTCTACGTGGCCACGCAGGGCACCCCGTACGTGCTGAAGATCGTCACGAAGGGCGGCGAGGAGCCGGGGACGATCACCTTCTCCCACTACGGAAAGCCGGTCGAGGCGAAGGCCCCGGCGGCGAAGGACGTCGTCGAGACCGACTGACCGCAGGTCGGGACGCGAGACGCGTGAGAGGGCCGTCACCCGGGGGGGAACGGCCCTCTCACGTACGCGTCGGAGGCGTCAGATGCGGTGGCGCACCCACACGTTGGGCTCCACGTACACCGCGTAGCCGCGGGTGGCCTCGCAGTGCACCGGAACCAGCGCGCCCTTCACCTCGACCGGGCCGTCCGTGTCGAAGGGGAGGCCGGTCCACTGCCGCCACTGCTCGACGGAGCCGGAGACCGTCATCGACGCCGGGGCGACCGCCTCGATCACGCCGCCCGCGCGCACGTGGACGCGGAGCCACGGGTCGTGCGGCAGGCCGTCGGCCTCCCGGGTACGGAAGGCGTACTCGTGGATGGACGCCTCGGGCTCCAGGTGCTTGCCGTTGGGGCGGACCGGGGCGACCAGCTCGGCGAAGCCGCGCTTGCCGGCGTTCTCCCGCATGGCGGCGAGCATCGTGTGCGAGATGCCCTTGCCGAGGTGGGCGAGGTCGACGGTGATCTCGATCGCGCTCACCGTGTCGGCGTCCCGGCCGTGCCGCAGGTCGGAGAAGGCCCAGTTGAGGACCTCGTCCCAGCCGCGGGCGGGCAGCTCGCGGCGGCCCTCCACGTCCAGCCGGAAGGGCACGCTGAAGCCACGGGCGACGACCGCGCCCCCGGCGTCGGTGGCGACGAGCACGAACTCGGGGAAGTCCCGGACGATCCGGCCCATGTTGGCCCAGCCGACCGGGTCGTACATCATGAACTCGGGCCAGAGGTCCTTCATGGACCACATCGCCCCTTCGAGCTCGGGTCGTTCGGCGAGGGTCGATATGTTCAGGTCCATGCCGCCAGGTTAAAGATCGTTCACGGAGATGCCCAACCGTTTTTCCTACGGCAGCCGCTCCTGCGGGCAGCCGGCGAGGACCCGCTTCATCGCGTCCCGCTCCCCCGCCGTCACCCACACCCCGTACTTCTTCTTCACCGCGACCTGCCGGGCCACGTACGTGCAGCGGTAGGCGCGGTTCGGCGGCAGCCAGGTCGCGGCGTCGCCGTCGGACTTGCGGCGGTTGGTGGCGGCGTCGACGGCGAGCAGGTTGAGCGGGTCGTTGGCGAAGCGGCGCCGGGTCTCGCCGTCCCACTTCTGCGCCCCCTTCTGCCAGGCGTCGGAGAGAGCGACGACATGGTCGATGTCGACCTGGGAGCGGCCCCGGACGTAGCGGACGGTGGTGCCGGTGTACGGATCGTCGGCGAGGGTGCCGGAAGCGACCTTGCAGTTCCCGTCGGCGAAGCGGACGCCGGTCAGGTCGCGCTTGAGTATGTCGTCGCGGGTGCCGCAGCCGTTGCCGTCGACGTCCGCCCAGGCGCGGCCGAACTTGTCCCGTTCGTAACCGGTCTTCGGGGCGCGGCCCTTGACCGTGAGGGTGTCCACGGCGGCGAGGGCCGTCCCGCGTGCGGCGGGCCGCCCGGCCGCGCCGCCGGAGGGCTCGCCCCCGCCGCCGGGGGAGCAGGCGCCGGCCGTGAGGACGGCGGTGGCGGCGAGGGTCGCGGGCAGGAGCGTTCGACGTGTCAGCACCCTGGGATCCTAGGCCGAGGAGTGCGGGACCCTTCGGATCTTTGGTCCCGAATCGGACGGCCCGAAGGCCCGGGGTGTGAGGTCGCGTCAGATCTTGCCGATGCCGAGGGTGTTCTCGGAGGGCAGCAGGCCGGAGCCGATGAAGGCCAGCCAGGGGCCGCCCAGGAGGTCGCTGAGCCGGGCGGTGTCCTCCGGGCCGAGGGCCTCCCAGGGGCCGGCGGCCAGCTCGTCCGTACGGCGCTCGACCTCCGCGCGCAGGGCGCGGCCGGCCTCGGTGGCCGATCCGTCCGCGTCGAGGAGTCCGCGGGCGGTGAGCCGCTCCCGGGCGGCGGCCCAGGCGTCCTCGCTCCAGCCGCGGCTCTCGAAGACGGGCTCCGGGGCGGCTCCGACGGCGGCGAAGGAGACGAGCGACTCGGCCGGGTCGAGGCCGGCGGCGACCAGGGCGGTGATGTGGCCGTCGCCCCGGTGCTCGCGCAGGATCGTGGCCGCCTGCCAGAGGACGAGGTGCGGGGCCTCGGGCCAGGGCAGCTCGGCGTGGGCGGCGGCGAGCGGGCGGCCTGCGAGGCCGGCCGATTCGGCGGCGCGGCGGGCGAGCCCGGCGGCCTCGGCCAGTTCGGGGCTGTCGAGGACCTCCTGGCCGAGGAGGGTGCGGTAGATGCGGTCGGCGGCGCGGAGCCGGGCGGCGAGCGCATCGGCGGGGGCGGCGACCTCCCAGGCGGCGGGGACGTGCCGGGCGACCTTCTCGGGGCTGAAGCCGTAGAAGGCGGAGGCGACGCGGACCGGTCCGGCGGGGCCGAGGGCGGCGGCGCGCCAGGCGAAGTAGGAGGGCCAGCGGTCGGCGGTCTCGTAGCCGAGGGCGGCGGCCTCCTCGAAGGCCTCGGGGGCGTAGTAGAGCACGGAGTGCAGGGGTTCGAGCAGGTGCCACATCTGACGTACGCGAGCGGTGTCCACAAGGGCCTCCCGGCTTCATCCACATCTTGTCGGTGACTAGATAGTACGCCGCCCCCGTGGGAACTTGTCAATGACTAGATGGCGGCTAGTCTGCTGTCATGACGACGAGCCGGAGCAACTACCACCACGGCGACCTGCGGCAGGCCGTCCTCGCCGCCGCCCTCGACGTGATCGCCGCCGAGGGCCCCGGGGCGCTCAGCCTGCGCGACCTCGCCCGCCGCGCGGGCGTCTCGCACGCCGCCCCCGCCCACCACTTCAAGGACCGCACGGGCCTGCTCACCGCGATCGCGACCCAGGGGTACGAGCTCCTCGCCGGGGCGCTCGCGGACGCCGAGCAGGGAGCGGCCGGACTGCGCGAACGCGGCGTCATGTACGTCCGCTTCGCGCGGGAGCACCCGGCGCACTTCCAGGTCATGTTCCAGCCCGACCTGCTCCGTACCGACGATCCCGACCTGCTCGCCGCGAAGGAGCGCGCCTCCGCCGAACTCCGCGCGGGCGTCGCCGACCTGGGGGGCGTCCCCGACGCCCGTACGGCCGGCATCGCCGCCTGGTCGCTCGCCCACGGCTTCGCGACGCTGCTCCTCACCCACAACGTGCGGGACGCGGTCGGCGAGCGCGACCCCGAGGAGTACTTCCGCTCGCTCACCGGCCTGCTCTTCAACGGAGGCGCGCCCCAACTTCCCACCGGGGAACGGGAATAGCCCGCGTCGGCCAGTAATTGACGGAAGCATGCGAACCACGAACACGCTCCGCCGCTCCGCCCTCGCCCTCCTCACCACCGCCACGCTCGCCCTGGCGCCCACCGCGCTCGCCGACAGCGGCCACCACGGCGCCAACGGCCCCGCCTGGCGCGGCGCCTGGGCCGCCTCCCCGCAGTCGGCGACCGCGCCGTTCGCCCCCAACTGGTCGCAGCAGGGCTTCGACAACCAGACGGTCCGCCAGGTCGTCCGCGTCACCGCCTCCGGCACCCGGACCCGCATCGAGCTGACGAACCGTTACGGCACCGGCTCGCTGCGGATCACCGGCGCGACCGTCGCCCGTACCGCCACGGGACAGCAGGCCCGCAGCGCGGTCGTGCCCGGCTCCGTGCGGACGCTCCGCTTCGACCACCGGGCGTCCGTGACCATCCCGGCCGGCGAGACCCTCCTCAGCGACGCCGTGAACCTCCCCGTCCAGGCCTTCGAGCAGCTGACCGTCACCCTCTACCTCGCAGGCACGACCGGCCCGGCGACCTTCCACCACATCTCCTCGGCCACCAGCTACCGCGCCGCCGGCGACCACCGCGCCGACCTCTCCGGCGCCGCCTTCCAGGACGCGAGCACCTCCTGGTACTTCCTCTCCGGCGTCGAGGTCACCGGCGGCCGCGACACCGCCCGCCGCGACGGCATCGTCACCTTCGGCGACTCCATCACCGACGGCGTCGGCTCCCGCACGGACGCCGACAACCGCTACCCCGACGAGCTCGCCGAGCGCCTCGCCGCCGCCGGCCGGCCCCGCGCCGTCCTCAACCACGGCATCGCCGGCAACGAGGTCACCAACGACACCACCTGGGCGGGCGAGAAGGCCCTCCACCGCTTCCGCAAGGACGTGCTCACCGAGCCCGGCGTGCGGACCGTCGTCCTCCTTGAGGGCATCAACGACATCGGCGGCAGCGGCCCCTTCTTCCCCGGCGGCCCCACCCCCGAGGTCTCCGTCGAGAAGCTGATCGCCGGCCACCGCACCCTGATCGCCGAGGCCCACGCCAAGGGCCTCAAGGTCGTGGGCGCCACCCTCACTCCGGTCAAGGGCTCCGCGTACTTCACCGAGGCCAACGAGGCCAAGCGGGAGGCCTTCAACGACTGGGTCCGCACCTCCGGCGCCTATGACGCCGTCGTCGACTTCGACCGCGCCGTCGCCGACCCGGCCGACCCGGACCGCATCCTCCCCGCGTACGACTCGGGCGACCACCTCCACCCGGGCGACGCGGGCTACCGCGCCATGGCCGAGGCCCTCGACCTCGACGAGCTCTGAGCAGTACGGCGGCGCCCCCCGGGAGCGCCGCCGTACAACCTCAGCCCCCGAGGATCGTCGTCAGGAACTCGCCCGTCCACGCGAGGAGTTCACGGCCGACGACCGGCTTCCCGCCGATCTTCCCCGTCGTCGGGCGCGGCACCAGGATCTGGTGGACGGCCGGCTTGATGACGGACTTCGGGTGGAGGCGCTTCAGCCGCAGCTCCTGGGACTCGCGCAGCTCCACCGGCGCGAAGCGGATGTTGGAGCCCTGGAGCACGATCTCGCCGACCCCGCACGCGCGCGCGAGCATCCGCAGGCCCGCGACCAGGAGCAGGTTCTCCACCGGCTCGGGCAGCTTGCCGTACCGGTCGGTGAGCTCCTCGCGTACGGCCCTGATGTCCTCCTCCGAGTTCGCCGAGGCGATCGAGCGGTAGGCCTGGAGCCGCAGCCGCTCCCCCGGCGCGTAGTCGTGCGGCATGTGCGCGTCGACCGGAAGCTCGATCTTGACCTCCAGCGGCGGCTCCTCCTCCACGCCGCCTTCCAGGGACGCCCGGTAGTCGGCGACGGCCTCGCCGACCATCCGCACGTACAGGTCGAAGCCGACGCCCGCGATGTGACCGGACTGCTCGCCGCCGAGCAGATTGCCCGCGCCGCGGATCTCCAGGTCCTTCATCGCCACGTACATGCCGGCGCCCATCTCGGTGTGCTGGGCGATCGTCGCGAGCCGCTCGTGCGCGGTCTCCGTGAGCGGCTTCTCCGGCGGGTACAGGAAGTACGCGTACCCGCGCTCCCGCCCTCGGCCGACCCGGCCGCGCAGCTGGTGGAGCTGGCTGAGGCCGAAGTTGTCGCCGCGCTCGACGATCAGGGTGTTGGCGTTGGAGATGTCGATGCCGGACTCGACGATCGTCGTCGACACCAGCACGTCGAACTTCTTCTCCCAGAAGTCGACGACGACCTGCTCAAGGGCCTGCTCGGACATCTGGCCGTGCGCCGTCGCGATCCGCGCCTCGGGCACGATCTCGCGCAGCCGGGCGGCCGCCCGGTCGATCGAGTCGACCCGGTTGTGGATGTAGAAGACCTGGCCCTCGCGCAGGAGTTCACGCCGGATCGCGGCGCCGATCTGCTTCTCCTCGTACGGGCCGACGAAGGTGAGGACGGGGTGCCGCTCCTCGGGCGGGGTGGTGATCGTCGACATCTCCCGGATGCCGGTGACCGCCATCTCGAGCGTACGGGGGATGGGGGTGGCGGACATCGTCAGGACGTCGACGTTCGCCCGGAGCTTCTTCAGCTGCTCCTTGTGCTCGACGCCGAAGCGCTGCTCCTCGTCGACGATGACCAGGCCCAGGTCCTTGAACTTCGTCTCGGAGGAGAAGAGGCGGTGGGTGCCGATGACGACGTCGACCGAACCCTCCCGCAGACCCTCCATGGTCGCCTTCGACTCGGTCTCCGTCTGGAACCGGGACAGCGCCCGCACCTTCACCGGGAACTGCGAGTACCGCTCGCTGAACGTGCCGAAGTGCTGCTGCACGAGGAGCGTCGTCGGGACGAGGACCGCGACCTGCTTGCCGTCCTGGACGGCCTTGAAGGCCGCCCGTACCGCGATCTCCGTCTTGCCGTAGCCGACGTCGCCGCAGATCAGACGGTCCATCGGGACCGTCTTCTCCATGTCCTCCTTCACCTCGGCGATGGTGGACAGCTGGTCGGGCGTCTCCGCGTACGGGAAGGCGTCCTCCAGCTCCCGCTGCCAGGGCGTGTCGGGCCCGAAGGCGTGACCCGGCGCCGCCATACGGGCGCTGTACAGCTTGATCAGATCGGCCGCGATCTCCTTGACGGCCTTCTTCGCGCGCTGCTTCGTCTTCGTCCAGTCCGCGCCGCCGAGCCGGTGCAGGGTCGGCGCCTCGCCGCCCACGTACTTGGTGACCTGCTCCAGCTGGTCGGTGGGGATGTAGAGCCGGTCACCGGGCTGGCCGCGCTTCGCGGGCGCGTACTCCACGAGGAGGTACTCGCGGGTCGCGCCCTGCACGGTCCGCTGCACCATCTCCACGTACCGGCCGACGCCGTGCTGCTCGTGCACGATGTAGTCGCCGACCTCCAGGGTCAGCGGGTCGATCGTCTTGCGGCGCTTGGCGGGCATCCGCTGCCCGTCCTTGCCGGCCGCCTTCTGCCCCGACAGGTCGGTCTCGGTGAGCACGGCCAGCTTGAGCGCCGGATCGACGAAGCCGTAGTCGATGGAACCGGTCGACACGTGCACGACCGACGGGGAGATCTCCGTCAGGTCCGCGTCGAGGCGGGCCGCGATGCCCTCGCCGCCGAGGACCTCGACCGTACGGGACGCGGGGCCGTGAGCCTCCGTCACGTACACCGTGCGCCAGCCGTCGGCCAGCCAGCCCTTCGTGTCGGCCAGCGCGCGGGCGGTGTCACCGCGGTACGACTCGGGGGCGTGCATGCCGAGGGTCAGGGTGTCCCCCGCGACGATCTCGTCCGCCGCGAACGGCGACACCGACCACCAGGCCATGCCGAGCTCGCGCGCCCGGTCCCGGACGTCCGCGATCCCCCACAGGGAGGCCGCGCCGACGTCGATCGGCGCCTCGCCGCCGCCGGCGGTGGCGGCCCAGGAGGCCTGGAGGAACTCCTGGCTCGTGGCCACCAGGTCGGCGGCCCGGGTCCGTACCCGCTCCGGGTCGCAGACCACGGCCATCGAGCCCTTGGGCAGGACGTCGAGCACCAGCTCCATGTCGTCGACGAGGACCGGCGCGAGGGACTCCATGCCCTCCACCGCGATCCCCTCGGCGATCTTGTTGAGCAGCTCGCCGAGCTCGGGGTGCTCCTCGGCGAGTGCGGCGGCCCTCTCGCGCACCTCGTCCGTCAGCAGCAGCTCACGGCAGGGCGGCGCCCACAGCCCGTGCTCCGCGACCTCCAGGGAGCGCTGGTCGGCGACCTTGAAGTACCGGATCTCCTCGACGTCGTCGCCCCAGAACTCGATCCGGAGCGGGTGCTCCTCGGTCGGCGGGAAGACGTCCAGGATGCCGCCGCGCACGGCGAACTCGCCGCGCTTCTCCACGAGCTCGACACGGGAGTACGCGGCGGCCGCGAGCCCCTCGACGACCTCGTTCAGATCGGCGGTCTGGCCGCTCTTCAGCGCCACGGGCTCCAGGTCCCCCAGGCCCTTGACCTGCGGCTGCAGTACGGAACGGATGGGCGCGACGACGACGGAGACGGGCCCGGCGGCCGGGTCGTCGTCGCGGGGGTGCGCGAGGCGGCGGAGCACGGCGAGCCGCCGCCCGACGGTGTCGGAACGAGGAGACAACCGCTCGTGCGGCAGGGTCTCCCAGGAGGGGTACTCGACGACCGTGTCCGGGTCGAGGAGGGACCGCAGCGCGGCGGCCAGGTCCTCGGCCTCCCGGCCGGTCGCCGTCACCGCGAGCACCGGCCGCCCCGAGTCCCGGGCCAGCGCGGCCACCGCGAACGGGCGCGCGGCCGCGGGGCCGACCAGGTCCACGTGCGGGCGGTTGCCGTCGGCGGCGGCCTTCACCGCCTCGGCGAGGGCGGCGTCCTTGACGACGACATCGAGCAGACCGTGCAGACTCATGGAGCTTCCATCCCGGGTTCGTACGACGGGGGCGGGCAACGCGAACAGCCCGACACGTGTCACGGGCCGGGTGGTCCCGGGCCTCCGCGACCCGGTCGCCCCCAGCCTACGACGCGCCCCTGACCCCCGCGCCCCGTTACGCCCCCGCGCCGCGCCCACGCCCGTTGTGGGCGCGCTTCCGCCGTTGTGGGCATGCGTTCCGCCGGGGCGGTGCCCACGCCCGTTGTGGGCAGGCGTTCCGCAAGGGGCGGAACGGGTGGGCACAACGGACGGCGCCCTTGCCGGCGCCAGAGGCTCCCGCGCCTGAACCCG
>NZ_JBSHDU010000037.1:0-83906 GCF_053616475.1 Streptomyces sp. NPDC055815
TGGGGCGGCCCCCCGCCGCCGCCGGGCGCGGGCCCTCACTCGTACATCCGTCAGTCCTGCTTCTTCCTGCGGGTGCCGAAGACGATCTCGTCCCAGCTCGGCACGGCGGCGCGGCGGCCCGGGCGGACGCCGTCCGCCTCGGCCTGCCGGTCCGTGGCGCCGTGCAGCCGGTCCCGGTGGCCCGAGACCGCGCGCGGCATCAGGACGTCGGCGTAGGCCGAGCCCGCGCCCGCCGAGGCGGCCGGGGCCGGCGGCTCCTCCGCCTCCGCCTCCTCCGAGGGCTCGGTGTCCGGCGGCTCGGGGACGACCATGTCGCCGCGGAAGCTCGGCACGGCCTCCAGGAGGCTCGTCAGCGAGTCCCGCTCCTCCTCCGGCTCGACGGGCGCGGGCGCCCGCTCCAGCTGGCGGTCGGACCGGTCGATCTGCCGGTCGAGGGCGCGGTCGAGCGGCCTGTCCCGGGGCAGCCGGGCGATGCGCGGCACGAACGGGAAGCTCGGCTCCGGCGCGGCGGCGATCGTGTCGTCCGTCTCGCCGATCAGCGCCCGCGCCTCGTCGTCGACGGCCTGGACGAGCCGCCGCGGCGGGTCGTAGGTCCAGCTGGCCGTGTGGACCTCGCCCGCGACCCGGTAGACGAGCAGTACCTCCCAGGTGCCGTCGTCGCGCCGCCAGGAGTCCCACTGCACGGTGTCCTTCTCGGCGCCGCGCAGCAGCAGCCGCTCCTGCACCGCCTCGCCGAGCTGCGGGCCGCTGTTCTCCCCGGGCCTGCGGACCGGGGTCTTGCGGGCCCGCTCGGCCATGAAGGCGCGCTCGGCGAGCACGGGGCCCTCGAAGCGGCGCACACGGTCGACGGGGATGCCGGCGAGCTGGGCGACCTCCTCCGCGGAGGCACCGGCCCTTATACGGGCCTGGATGTCGCGGGGGCGGAGGTGGCTCTCCACCTCGATCTCGATCTGGCCGAGGCGCGCGCGGTCGTTGCGCACGGCGGCACGGAGCCGCTCGTCGATCGGAAGCGTGTACTCCGTGCTGTCAGCAGCCTTCAGCACCAGTCGTGTGCCGTCGTTGGAGACGGCCACGACACGCAGTTCGGGCATGGGGACCTCCCGGGTGGTGCCTGCCGACGTCACGTGCGTCGCTGCTTCCGCTAGTCGAGTGTGGCCTGCCCGGGTGCAGCCTGCCACTACCTTGCCGAGTTGCCCGGCGTGTCGGGCATGGACCCTGGAACGCCGTTATGGCACGGTTACCTGTTGGCTACTCGGAGTGACTGGCGGTCACTCTGTGCAGCCGGTTTCCGTGCGATGCCGAGGCGCCGCCGGTTCGAGCGCCGTGTCCGGCCCCCTCCCCGTGATCGCGGGCACCCGTGAGGGCGTCCGGACCCAGGGTTTGTCAATGTACTCCATTCGGGCCACCTGGGTGGACCGGCGCGCCGCCCAACTTCTCGGGCGGTACGGGAGTTGAGTCTCCGTGATCTTCCCCCGTACGTGTCACTCTTCACAGAAACAGCAGAAACGGAACTAATCGCTTCTCCTGTTTGTCCCTTCTGGGTGCAAGGCGAACGGATGAACCATCAGGGGCTGGAGATGCGTCACAGGCCGGAAACCGACAGGGACGAGCCGGAGGAGGGCGGGAAGAGCGACAGGAGAAGGATCGACCTGAGTGTCGCTCAGGTCTCCGGCAGCGCCCTGGCCGCGGTCATCGCCGCCAAACTCGCCTCGACCCTCGGCGTGTACGGCACGATCCTCGGCGCCGGTGTGATCAGTGTCATCGCGACGTGCGGCGGACCGCTCTTCCAGCACCTCTTCAAGCGAACCGGCGAGCAGGTCCGCGACGTGACCGCGGCGGCCAAGCCGAAGGCGCGTCAGGTCCCGCTCCCCGCCGGGCCGCAGGACGACCGCACCCTCCTGCTCACCACGGTCCAGGGCCCGCCGCCGTCCGACGAGGAGTTCGGCGCGGCGACCACCCACGGCACCCGCGTCCGGGGCTGGAAGCGCCCGGCGGTCGCCGCCGCCCTGGTCTTCGGCGTCACCATGGGCGGCATCACCGCCTACGAACTGGTCGCCGGGCAGGACTTCAGCGGCAAGCAGGGCACCACCACCTTCGGCTCCGTCGTCCGCGGAGGCGGGAGCACGGGCCGGGACGCGCCCGACCGGGACCAGGAGCCCACGCCCGCGCCGTCGGGATCCGCCGACGGCACCGGGCGGCAGCGGGGCGGCACCGCCACCCCCACGACGGGAGCCACGCCGACCGGGGAGCCGGCCACCGGGACCCCGTCGGCCGAGCCCACGCCCTCCGGTTCCGCCGGCGGCGGGACGACCCCCGCCCCGACACCGACCGGCCCGACGACGGAACCGACCGCGCCGACGCAGGAGCCGACCACGGGACAGCCCGAGGCCCCGACCACCCAGGCCCCGGCACCCGCCGCGGACGGTGCCGGAGCCGAGTGACCGTCAGTCGCCCAGGACCCGGCGCAGATAGTCGTTGCCGAACAGCCGGTCCGGGTCGAGCCGGTCGCGCAGCGCCGTGAACTCGGCGAAGCGCGGATAGGCCTCGGCGAGATAGGCGGCGTCGCGGGTGTGGACCTTGCCCCAGTGCGGCCGGCCCCCGTGCGCCGTCATGATGCGCTCCACCGCGGTGAAGTACCCGCGGTGGGGCGTTCCCCTGTAGAGGTGGACGGCGATGTACGCGGTCTCCCGCCCCGAGGCCGTGGACAGCGCGATGTCGTCGGCCGGGGCCGTGCGCACCTCCACCGGGAAGCTCACCTTGAGCGGCGAGCGCTCGACCATCGCCTTGAGCTCGCGCAGCGCGGCGACCGCCGCCTCGCGCGGCAGCGCGTACTCCATCTCCAGGAAGCGGACCCGGCGCGGCGAGGTGAAGACCTTGTACGGGATGTCGGTGTACGTACGGGCCGACAGGGCCCGGCTGGAGACCTTGGCGACCGACGGGATGACCGGCGGCACCGCCCGCCCCAGCGAGCAGGCGAGCTGGAAGATCCCGTTGGAGAGGAGCTCGTCCTCGATCCAGCCGCTGATCCGCCCGGGGGGAGCGGCGGGGCCCGCGCTGCGGTTGTTGCGCTTGGTGTTGCAGTTGTCCGTGTGGGGGAACCAGTAGAACTCGAAGTGCTCGTTCTCCGCGTGCAGCGCGTCGAAGTCCGAGGTGACCCGGTCGAAGCTCATCGGCTCCTCGCGCGCGGTGAGCAGGAAGACCGGCTCCACCGCGAAGGTGATCGCCGTGATCACGCCGAGGGCGCCGAGCCCGATCCTGGCGGCCGCGAAGACCTCCGGATTCTCCTTCTCCGAGCAGGTCAGCAGCCGCCCGTCCGCCGTCACCAGCTCCAGCTCACGGATCTGGGCGGCGATGGAGGCCGACTCGCGGCCCGTCCCGTGCGTGCCGGTGGAGGTGGCGCCGGCGACGGTCTGCTCCATGATGTCGCCCATGTTCGTGAGCGACAGGCCCTCCCGGGCCAGCGCCACGTTGAGCCGCTTCAGCGGAGTGCCCGACTCGACCGTCACCGTCATCGCCTCGCGGTCGATGCGCCGGATCCCGGTCAGCAGGCCCGGCCGGATCAGCACGCCGTCGGTGGCCGCGATCGAGGTGAAGGAGTGGCCGGTGCCGACGGTCTTGACCCGCAGCCCGTCCTCGGCCGCGCGGCGCACCGCCTCGGCGAGCTCCTCGGCGGAGGCCGGGCTCACCTCCCGCACGGGGCGGGAGGTGACGTTCCCCGCCCAGTTACGCCACGGGCTGCTCGCCGTCCTGGCGCTCCCCGACCCCGCTGCTGCCGTCCTGCTCACGCTGCCCCTCCCGGTTCGGCGCCGGCCTGCGCAGCCGGCGGTGTCCGAGGAGACCCACCGCGACCGCGAGCGCGCCCGAGACGACGGGCACCACGTACCCCGCCTCGGCCCCCGACGCGTCGACCACCCAGCCGGCGGCCGAGGAGCCGAGCGCCACGCCGACCGCGAGCCCGGTACCCGTCCAGGTCATGCCCTCGGTCAGCTTGGTGCGCGGTACGTGCGCTTCGACGAGGGCCATGGTGGTCACCATCGTCGGTGCGATGGACAGGCCCGCGACAAAGAGCGCCACGGCCAGCAACGGCAGGTTCCCGGCCAGTAGGAGGGGGATCATACTCACGGCCATCGCGCAGAGGCCCAGGAGCCACCTGCGGGACGCCTCGCCCTTGAGGTGGAGCAGCCCGAAGACGGCGCCGGCCACGCCGGAGCCCAGCGCGTAGACGGCCAGAACGAGGCTGGCGGCCGCCTTCTGGCCCTGCTCCTCGGCGAAGGCCACGGTCACCACGTCCACCGAGCCGAAGATGGCGCCGGTGGCGACGAAGGCGAGGGTGAGCACCTGGAGGCCGCGCGAGCGGAGCGCGGAGGTGCCCCGGGCCTCCTCCTTGGGGTGCGGCACCGGCTCCGTGGCGCGCTGCGAGGTCAGCCAGAAGACGCCGACGGCCAGGAACGCCCCGGCGAACATCGGACCGGCCTCGGGGAACCAGGCCGTGGACAGGCCGATGGAGAGGATCGGGCCGAAGATGAAGCACACCTCGTCGACGATCGACTCCCAGGAGTACGCCGTGTGCAGGCGCCGCTCCTCGCCCCGGTAGATCTCCGCCCAGCGGGCGCGGGTCATCGCGCCGACGCTCGGGACGCAGCCGATCACGGCGGTGAAGACGAAGAGGGTCCAGTCCGGGGCCTTCTGCTGCACGCAGAGGAGCAGTCCCGTGGCCGCGGCGAGCGAGACGAGCGTGACCGGGCGGAGCACCCTGCGCTGTCCGTGCCGGTCGACCAGGCGCGAGACCAGGGGGCCGAGGACCGCGGCGGACATCGCCAGGGTCGCCGAGAGCGCGCCGGCCAGGCCGTACCGGCCGGTGACCTGCGAAATCATGGTCACGATGCCGATGCCCATCATGGACAGCGGCATCCGTCCGAGGAATCCCGCGACGGAGAACGAGGCGGTGCCGGGCGCCGCGAAGATCGCGCGGTAGGGACTGGGCAAGAGAGGTCCTTGGTCAACACGTGTAATTAACGTCTAAAGCCTACGGTGTTGAAGTCGATAGGTCATCCCCATTTTTTTGGACAAGTGCTGCCGGACGCACGTCCCCGGACAGGCCGCGCCCCTCGCCGTCGGTGGCGGGTGGGAGGATCGGTGCCATGTCCGATCAGCACGATCCCGCCCCGTACGACGCCCTGCTGCTGCTCTCCTTCGGCGGCCCCGAGGGTCCGGACGACGTGGTCCCGTTCCTGGAGAACGTGACGCGCGGCCGCGGCATCCCGAAGGAACGGCTCAAGGAAGTGGGACAGCACTACTTCCTCTTCGGCGGCGTCTCCCCGATCAACGACCAGAACCGCGCGCTCCTCGACGCGCTGCGGACGGACTTCGCGCAGGCCGGGCTCGGCCTGCCGGTCTACTGGGGAAACCGGAACTGGGCGCCCTACCTCACCGACACCCTCCGCGAGATGATCACCGACGGGCGGCGCCACATCGCCGTCCTCACCACCAGCGCGTACGCCTCCTACTCCGGCTGCCGCCAGTACCGCGAGAACCTCGCCGACGCGCTCGCCACCCTGGAGGCGGAGGGGCTCCCGCTGCCCCGGGTCGACAAGCTCCGGCACTACTTCAACCACCCCGGCTTCGTCGAGCCGATGGTCGAGGGCGTCCTCGCCTCCCTCGCCGAGCTCGACCCGGCCGTACGGGACGGCGCCCACCTGGCCTTCACCACCCACTCCATCCCCGACTCCGCCGCCGACAGCTCCGGCCCGGTCACCGAGCACGGCGACGGCGGGGCGTACGTGAAGCAGCACCTCGACGTGGCCCGGCTCATCGTCGACGCCGTCCGCGAGGAGACCGGCGTCGACCACCCCTGGAAGCTGGTCTACCAGTCCCGCAGCGGCGCCCCCCACATCCCCTGGCTGGAGCCCGACATCTGCGACCACCTGGAGGAGCTGCACGGAGCCGGCGTGCCCGCCGCCGTCATGGTCCCGATCGGCTTCGTCTCCGACCACATGGAGGTCCTCTACGACCTCGACACCGAGGCCACGGCCAAGGCCGCCGAGCTCGGGCTGCCCGTCCGGCGCTCGGCGACCGTCGGGGCCGACCCGCGCTTCGCCGCCGCCGTCCGCGAGCTCGTCCTGGAGCGCGCCGCGAACGAGCGGGGGACCAGGACCGAGCGGTGCGCGCTCGGCACCCTCGGCCCGTCCCACGACCTCTGCCCGATCGGCTGCTGCCCGGCCAGGGCGGAGCGGCCCGCCGCGGCCGGCGCCGACAGCCCGTACGCCTGAGGAGCCAGCGTGACCCACGTTTCCGACGTAACCGACCCCCTGCTCACCGAACTGCTCGACCTCGCCCTGGAGGCCGCGCGGCGCGCCGGAGCGCTGCTCCGCGACGGCCGGCCCGACGACCTGGCCGTGGCCATGACCAAGTCGAGCCCCATCGACGTCGTCACCGAGATGGACATCGCCGCCGAGAAGCTGATCACCGGCTTCCTCTCCGAGCACCGCCCGCACGACGGCTTCCTCGGCGAGGAGGGCGCCTCGAGCCCCGGGACCAGCGGGATCCGCTGGGTGATCGACCCGCTCGACGGCACCGTGAACTACCTCTACGGCCTGCCCACCTGGGCGGTCTCGATCGCCGCCGAACGGGACGGCGAGACCGTCGTCGGCGTCGTCGAGGCCCCGATGCGCGGCGAGACGTACCGGGCCGTCCTCGGCGGCGGCGCGTACGCGGGGGAGCGGCGCCTCGCCGTCCGCCCCTCGCCCGCGCTCGACCAGGCCCTCCTCGGCACCGGCTTCGGCTACATCCAGGCCCGCCGCGCCCACCAGGCCGACGTCGCCCAGCGCGTCATCCCGCGCGTCCGCGACATCCGCCGCGGCGGCTCGGCCGCCATCGACCTCTGCGACGTCGCCGCCGGCCGCCTCGACGCGTACTACGAGCGCGGCCTCAACCCCTGGGACCTCGCCGCCGGCGCGCTCATCGCCCGCGAGGCGGGCGGCCTCACCGGCGGCCGTCCCGGTGAGCCGGAGTCCGGCGAACTGACGCTCGCCGCCTCCCCCGGCCTCTTCGGGCCGCTCCAGGAACTCCTGGAGGAGCTGGGCGCCTGGCACGACTGACGCCCCTCCCGGCGGGCCGGGAGGCGGACGCACGGGGGCCCCGGTGCCGGGTACGGCGCCGGGGCCCCCGCGTGCGTCACAGGTCGGACGGGTGGGACGGGTCAGACTCCCGGCGCGGCCACCTCCACGCCGTGCTCGGCGGCCAGCCGGTGCAGGTCCTCCAGCTCCGCCTGCTCCACCTCCGCCAGGTAGTCGTCGCCCGTCTCACGGGCCCGCGTGAGGTCCGTCTGCGTGGTCCTGATGCGGTGCAGCAGTCCTGCGGTGAAAGCGTCCATCGTGCGCCCCCTCCTCGTGGGTCCGGTGGCACGGGGGTGTGCCGAGGGTGGGTGGATCACACACTGCGAACTCTGGGGGACAGAGAGCGGTAGGTGGCGCGCCACATACAGGGCGTGATCACGGGGTGTGCAGTCGTCCTCCCCAGCCCTTTCCTCAGAGAAACCTCAACTGGCCCGAGAATCCGGTGAATTCTTGGTTCCGGGCCGCGCGCCCCACCGCGCGCCCCCCGCTCACCACCCGCCCGCCCCGGGCCCCGCACCGCCGTCTTACAGCCGGTTTACGCGCGTACGGGGCAGGATGGACACGCACAGTCAGTGCTCGGATTTCAGCCGGTCCCCACCTCGGACAGCGGCTCAACGGAAGGATCTACGACGTGCGCGTACTCGTCGTCGAGGACGAGCAGCTGCTCGCCGATGCGGTGGCCACCGGACTGCGCCGGGAGGCCATGGCCGTCGACGTCGTGTACGACGGCGCCGCGGCCCTGGAGCGCGTCGGGGTCAACGACTACGACGTCGTCGTCCTCGACCGCGACCTCCCGCTCGTCCACGGCGACGACGTCTGCCGCAAGATCGTCGAGCTCGGCATGCCCACCCGCGTCCTGATGCTCACCGCCGCCGGCGACGTCAGCGACCGCGTCGAGGGCCTGGAGCTCGGGGCGGACGACTACCTCCCCAAGCCCTTCGCCTTCACCGAGCTCACCGCGCGCGTGCGCGCCCTCGGCCGCCGCACCACCGTCCCGCTCCCGCCCGTCCTGGAGCGCGCCGGCATCAAGCTCGACCCGAACCGCCGCGAGGTCTTCCGCGAGGGCAAGGAGGTCCAGCTCGCACCGAAGGAGTTCGCCGTCCTGGAGGTCCTCATGCGCAGCGAGGGCGCCGTCGTCTCGGCCGAGCAGCTCCTGGAGAAGGCCTGGGACGAGAACACCGACCCCTTCACCAACGTCGTGCGCGTCACCGTCATGACCCTGCGCCGCAAGCTCGGCGAGCCGCCGGTCATCGTCACCGTCCCCGGCTCCGGCTACCGGATCTGACCCCGATGGCCACGACTCCCGCGCCTCACCCGCAGGCGCCACCGAAACCGACCTGGGACCCCCGGGACCCCGTCCGTCCGCTGCTGCGCCCGACCATCCGGATACGACTGACGCTGCTGTACGGCGGGATGTTCCTGATCGCCGGCATCCTGCTGCTGTCGATCATCTACCTGTTCACCGCGCAGGCGCTCACCGGCAGCGTCTCGGAGCTGCCCTTCAAGGTCGTCGAGGGCAAGGTCCAGCCGACCACCTCCTGGTGCCAGCTGCCCGCCCAGGGCACCGGGGAACAGCTCAACGACGCCGTGTCGGTCTGCCTCCGGCACCAGAGCGACATCGCCCTGGAAGACCTCCTGCGGCGGTCCCTCTTCGCCCTGCTCGGCCTGAGCATCATCGCCTTCGCCTTCGGTTACGCCATGGCGGGACGGGTGCTCTCCCCGCTCGGCCGGATCACCCGGACCGCCCGCCAGGTGGCCGGCTCCGACCTGTCCCGGCGGATCGAGCTGGACGGCCCGGACGACGAGCTCAAGGAGCTCGCCGACACCTTCGACGAGATGCTGGACCGCCTGGAACGGGCCTTCACCGCCCAGCAGCGGTTCGTGGCGAACGCCTCGCACGAGCTGCGGACCCCGCTCGCGATCAACCGCACCCTCCTGGAGGTCCACCTCTCGGACCCCGGGGCACCGGTGGAGCTCCAGCAGCTCGGCAAGACCCTGCTCGCCACCAACGAGCGCAGCGAACAGCTCGTCGAGGGCCTGCTGCTGCTCGCCCGGAGCGACAACCAGATCATCGAGCGCAAACCCGTCAACCTGGCCGAGGCCGCCGAGCGGGGCGTCGACCAGGTGCACGCCGAGGCCGAGGCCAAGGGCGTGGAGATCCGGGGCGAGCGCGCGCCGGCGGTCGTCCAGGGCAACGGCGTGCTCCTCGAACGGATCGCGCTGAACCTGCTCCAGAACGCCGTCCGGTACAACGTGCCGGAGGGAGGCTGGGTGGAGGTCACCACCGAGGTCAAGGACGGCCAGGCGGTCCTGGTCGTCTCGAACACGGGACCGGTGGTCCCCGCGTACGAGATCGACAACCTCTTCGAGCCGTTCAGACGACTCCGTCAGGAGCGGACCGGCAGCGACAAGGGGGTGGGTCTCGGCCTGTCGATCGCCCGATCCGTGGCGAGAGCCCACGGCGGCCGTATCATCGCGGAGCCGCGCGAGGGCGGCGGACTCGTGATGCGCGTCACTCTGCCGATCTGACACACTGCACGAGCCGACCGGTTCCGTTCGCTTTGCGCGGAATTCCGGAGCCCCGATTCTGAGACGCTCATGTGTGATCGATCACAGGAGAGGGTGTTCGGCCCTCCACTCTCCGTGACCGGGAAATCCCTCGGAAAACCAGTAAAAGTCCGGGTTTCCGGGGCCCGGAATGACGGGAAGTACACGGGGTGGCGCCCGTGAGGGCCGCCCGGAGGACCGTGTACGGTCCGGTTCGCCACCCGAAGCCGATCACTCGCGAGAGTGCGCGACGGGTGTCGATTGAGTAACAGACCTTGATGTGAGGCAAAATCTCCGCCTCAGGTCGGGCACAAGTCCGACCTCTCACGCGTTACGTGCGCTGGAGACACCGCAACCACCCAGAGGGGGAGAGCGACATGGCAACGGATTACGACACCCCACGCAAGACCGACGACGACGTCGACTCGGACAGCCTTGAAGAACTGAAGGCCCGCCGGAACGACAAGTCGACCTCGACCGTCGACGTCGACGAGTTCGAGGCCGCCGAAGGCCTGGAGCTTCCCGGCGCCGACCTCTCGAACGAGGAGCTGGCCGTCCGGGTCCTGCCCAAGCAGGCCGACGAGTTCACCTGCATGAGCTGCTTCCTCGTGCACCACCGCAGCCAGCTGGCCCGGGAGAAGAACGGCCAGCCGATCTGCCGCGACTGCGACTGAGACCGGCCCGGCCGTGGCAGGCGACACACCGTCCCGGAAGCGGCGTCTGCGGCTCCCCCGGAGCCCGGAGACGCACAAGGGCGGCCAGGGCCCGGCAGAGGGCGCCCAGGAGGCACCCGAAGCCGAGCGCACCGCCTCCCTGCCCTCCCTCGGCGCACGTGACGACGAGCGAGGCCTCCCGGCCTCGCTCGAAGCAGTCATCGAGATCGCCGAGACGGATCCGGCACGCCTGCCCGCGCGGCAGGAACAGGCCGGGTCGGGTGAGGCACGGCAGGGCGGACACCTCGGCGGCGTCCGGCGGCTGGCGAACCCCGCGCGGGCCCAGCTCGACCGGATCAGGATCGACTCCGGCCGGATCGACGCCGTCCGGCGCGGCGTCACCCAGGGCGTCCGGCAGGGCGTGAAGCGCGGCGGCGACAGCGCCAAGGCCGGCCTGGGCTACCTGGCCGACCGGCTGATCGAACTCGCCCCGCGGATCCCCGTCCGCGACCTGGCGACCCTGAGAAGACAGTTCCCCGGGCTCGGCCCCGAGCAGCTCGCCGACAAACTCGTCGCCGGCGCGGCGAACGCGAGCTCGACCGTGGGCGCGGGCGTCGGTGCCGCCGCCATGCTCCCCGTGGCCCCGGCCTTGCCCGCCGAGCTGGCGGCCGAGATCACCGGCGTCGCCGCCGTGGAGCTCAAACTCATCGCCGAACTGCACGAGGTCTACGGGCTGCGGCCCCCCGGCCGGATCACCCAGCGTTCGACGGCCTATCTGACCTCCTGGGCCGAGGAGCGGGGCATCGACCCCTCCAAGCCCACCACGGTCAACGCCGCACTCGGCGGTCAGCTCAAGCGCGAACTGCGCCAGCAGATCATGAAACGCATGGTGCGCAACCTGCCGAACCTCATGCCCTTCATGGTGGGCGCCGCCGTCGGCGCCGTCATGAACCGCCGCGACACCAAGAAGCTCGCCGCGCACATCCGCAAGGACCTGCGCGCCCGCCAGATCCCCTGGGACGCCCTCCCGGAGCTGCCCCCGCTGGAGCAGCCCGAGAACCCCAAGGAGCTGGGCTTCTAGGGCCTGTCTTTCGGATCAGGCCCTTAGGCGCGCTCCGCCTCCAGGGCCGCGACCAGCGCCTCCGGCTCGCGGCTGGACAGGTACACGTACGGCGTCGGGTCCGCCGGGTCCGTGACCTCGACCCGTACCGCCCCGGGTACATAGCTGCGCATCAGCATGAAGGCGCGCGGGTCCGCCTTGTGGGTGCGCCAGGCGCGCGCCTCCTCCGCGTCCAGCGCCTCGGCCGCCCCGAGCGCCGAGACCGGGATCCGCGCGTCGCCCGCCACCAGCGAACCGGCCACCACCCGGATCCGGGCGGAGCCGTACGAGGAGACCGCCACCCCGGCGAGCACCGCGGCCACGATCAGGCCGCCCAGCATCGGGACCGTGCCCAGCGGGAACATGATCAGGCCGCCGGAGATGCCCAGCAGACCCACGATCACCCACCACGAGCGCGGCGCCGTGAGCCGCTCGTCGAAGCGCGGCGCGGCGGCGGGCGCGGGGGAGGAGGCCTGGGACGGTACGGAAGGCTGCATGCGACCAAGCTTGGCACGACGCGAGCCGCCCCCCTCCGCGCGGGTCCGGCCCGACGCGCCCCCCCGCCGACACGGTGCGCCCCCGCCCCCGCCCGCATGGCGTGGCGCTGCCCCCGCCCGCACGGCGTCGCCCCGCCCCCGCCCGCGTGGGTCCCGTACAGCGCGACCTGCGGCCATCCGCGCGGGTAAGGTCTGCGGCTGTGACTGCAACATCTGCCGCCCTCACCCCGCCGGCCGACGCCATACCGCCGGTACGCCACCCCGACGCGCCGGCCCCCGGCGAGCTGCTCGGTGCGCACTACGAGCACTGCTTCGGGTGCGGCGGCGGGCAGCCCCACGGCCTCCACCTGGAAGCGCGCGCGGGCGAGGGCGTGACCGTCACCGCCGAGTTCACGGTGACCCCCGACCACCAGGGCGCCCCCGGCCTCGCGCACGGCGGCGTGCTCGCCACCGCGCTCGACGAGACCCTCGGCTCCCTGAACTGGCTGCTGCGGGTCATCGCCGTGACCGGCCGCCTGGAGACCGACTTCGCCCGGCCCGTCCCGGTCGGCACCGTCCTCCACCTGGAGGCCGCCGTCACCGCCGTGCACGGCCGCAAGATCTACTCGACCGCCGTCGGCCGGATCGGCGGGCCCGAGGGCCCCGTCGCCGTCCGCGCCGACGCCCTCTTCATCGAGGTCAAGGTCGACCACTTCATCGACAACGGCCGCCCGGAGGAGATCCAGGCAGCCATGTCCGACCCCGACCAGGTCCGGCGCGCCCGCGCCTTCGAGGTGAACCCCTGATGCGCAACCCTGTCGACGTACTGATCCGCCGCGTGGACCCGGAGGTGCCGATCCCGGCCTACGGGCATCCCGGCGACGCCGGGGCCGACCTGGTGACCACCGAGGCCGTCGTGCTGGCCCCCGGGGAGCGCGCCGTGCTGCCCACCGGGGTCTCCATCGCCCTCCCGGACGGGTACGCGGCCTTCGTGCACCCGCGCTCCGGTCTCGCCGCCCGCTGCGGAGTGGCGCTCGTGAATGCCCCGGGGACGGTGGATGCCGGGTACCGTGGAGAGATCAAGGTGATCGTGGTCAATCTCGACCCGCGCGAGGACGTGCGGTTCGAACGATTCGATCGGATTGCCCAACTTGTCGTCCAGCAGGTCGAGAAGGTGCGCTTCCACGAGGTGGCGGAGCTTCCCGGTTCGGCGCGGGCCGAGGGGGGCTTCGGGTCCACCGGCGGTCATGCCGCCGTGGACGGCACAACGGGTGGGAATCGATACGCTTCGGTCGTATCCGACCGGGAAGGACAGTGACGTGTTCGGACGTCGCAAGAAGAGCGGTGCCGCCGAGGACGCGGCGAGCGAGGCCGAGCAGGTCGTCGACGCGGTGGAGGACGAGGACGCGGCCGAGGCGCCGCGCCGCGTGAACCTTCCGCCGGCGCCCCGGCCCGACGGCCCCTGGGACGTCTCCGAGGTCGCCAAGCCCGACGAGGGCCGCGTGGACCTCGGCGGGATCTTCGTGCCCGGAGTCGAGGGCATGGAGCTGCGGGTGGAGGTGGCGGGCGACGCGATCGTCGCGGCCACCGTCGTCCTGCGGGACAGCGCAGTGCAGCTGCAGGCCTTCGCCGCCCCCAAGAACGAGGGCATCTGGGGCGAGGTCCGCGACGAGATCGCCACCGGCATCGTCCAGCAGGGCGGTGCCATCGACGAGGTCGAGGGCCCGCTCGGCTGGGAGCTGCGGGCGCAGGTCCCGGTGCAGCTGCCGGACGGCAACCGCGGCGTGCAGCTGGTGCGCTTCGTGGGCGTCGACGGACCCCGCTGGTTCCTGCGCGGAGTGATCTCCGGGCAGGGCGCGGTCCAGCCCGAGGCCGCCGGCCTCCTGGAGCAGATCGTCCGGGACACCGTGGTCGTCCGCGGCGAAGGCCCGATGGCCCCCCGCGACCCGATCGTCCTCAAGCTGCCGAACGACGCGCAGATGGTGCCGGACGGCGTGCAGCAGGAGGAGCAGGAGAACTCCCGCTTCTCGGGCGGCATGGGCCAGCTCCAGCGCGGCCCGGAGATCTCCGAGATCCGCTGAACCCCCGTCGGGCCGTCGCGGCGGCCCGGCATGACCGAGACACGGCCGGTGGGCCGCTTCCCGTACCTCACGTGCGGGCAGCGGCCCACCGGCTGTTTTCCACAGGCCCGCCCCCGGGCTCTGGCCCTCGGACGCGGCCGCGGACCATACTGACGGCGCACATGTTCGAGGAGGGGGAGCACAGGGTGAGTGAGAGCAGCACCGGGTCCGCCACGGCCGTCGTCGAGGACCCGGCCGGCCGGCCGATGGTCCGCGTCGAGGACCTGCGCCGTTCGTACGGCACGGGCGAGGCCGCCGTCCACGCCCTGCGCGGGGTCTCCTTCGACATCCCGCGCGGCGAGCTCGTCGCGCTCAAGGGCCGCTCGGGCTCGGGCAAGACGACCCTGCTGAACCTCGTGGGCGGCCTCGACACCCCCGACGGCGGCCGGATCGTCATCGACGGCACCGACCTCTCCAGCCTCGGCGAGAACGGGCTCCTGGAGCTGCGCCGCGACCGGATCGGCTTCATCTTCCAGTCCTTCGGGCTGCTCCCGATCCTCTCCGCCGCCGAGAACGTGGGCGTGCCCCTGCGGCTGCGCAAGGCGGACCCCAAGGAGCGCGAGGAGCGGGTCGCCCTGATGCTCGGTCTCGTGGGCCTCGCCGACCACGCCAACCAGCGGCCCGGCGAGCTCTCCGGCGGCCAGCAGCAGCGCGTCGCCATCGCCCGCGCCCTCGCCAACAAGCCGGCGCTGCTGATAGCCGACGAGCCGACGGGCCAGCTGGACGCGGAGACCGGGCTCGCCGTCATGCAGCTGCTGCGCGCCGTGGTCCGCAGCGAGGGCTGCACGGCCCTGGTCGCCACCCACGACCCCCAGCTCCTCGGCCTGGCCGACCGGGTCCTGGAACTGAGCGACGGCGAGATCATGGAGCACTGAACCGACGGCGGGGGTGGCCGCGGGGCGACATCAGGATCACGTCAATACCGTCCAGGGGTCGCTGCCCGCGTGCGGAATGTCCGATTGGCTGGACGTATGGTCGAGCCATGGGACGCGGCAAGCTTCGGATCTACCTCGGCGCTGCGCCGGGCGTCGGCAAGACCTACGCGATGCTGTCGGAGGGCCACCGGCGGGTCGAGCGCGGCACGGACTGCGTGGTGGCCTTCGTGGAGCACCACGGACGGCCGCGTACGGAGGTGATGCTGCGCGGCCTGGAGAAGGTCCCGCGCCGCCTCCTGGAGTACCGGGGGGCCACCTTCCCGGAGATGGACGTCGACGCCGTCCTCGCCCGCCGTCCCGCGGTCGCGCTCGTCGACGAGCTCGCCCACACGAACGTGCCGGGCTCACGGAACCCCAAGCGGTGGCAGGACGTCGCCGAACTCCTCGCGGCCGGCATCGACGTCGTGTCCACCCTCAACATCCAGCACCTGGAGTCCCTCGGCGACGTCGTCGAGGCGATCACCGGCGTACGGCAGCGGGAGACCGTCCCCGACGAGGTGGTGCGCCGGGCGGACCAGATCGAGCTGGTCGACATGTCCCCGGAGGCCCTGCGGCGCCGGATGGCCCACGGCAACATCTACACCCCGGACAAGGTCGACGCGGCCCTCTCCAACTACTTCCGCCCCGGCAACCTGACGGCGCTGCGCGAGCTGGCCCTGCTCTGGACCGCCGACCGGGTCGACGAGTACCTCCGGCAGTACCGGGGCGAGCACAACATCCGCTCCACCTGGCAGGCCCGGGAGCGCATCGTCGTCGGTCTGACCGGCGGCCCCGAGGGCCGCACCCTCATACGCCGGGCCACCCGGCTCGCCGAGAAGGGCGCCGGAGGCGAGGTCCTCGCGGTCTACATCGCCCGCAGCGACGGACTCACCGCGGCCTCGCCGAAGGAGCTGGCCGTCCAGCGCACCCTCGTCGAGGACCTCGGCGGAACGTTCCACCACGTCATAGGCGACGACATCCCCTCCGCGCTCCTGGAGTTCGCCCGCGGGGTCAACGCCACCCAGATCGTGCTCGGCTCCAGCCGCCGCCGGACCTGGCAGTACGTGCTCGGCCCCGGCGTCGGCCAGACCGTGGCCCGCGACTCCGGGCCCGACCTCGACGTCCACATCGTCACCCACGAGGAGGTCGCCAAGGGCCGGGGCCTGCCGGTCGCGCGCGGGGCCCGCCTGGGCCGCTCCCGGATCCTCGGCGGCTGGCTCGTCGGCGTCGCCGGCCCCGTCGGTCTCGCGCTGCTCCTCACGCACGTCGACGCCGACCTCGGCCTCGCCAACGACATGCTGCTCTTCCTCGCCCTGACGGTCGGCGCGGCGCTCCTCGGCGGATTCCTGCCGGCGCTCGCCTCGGCCGCCGTCGGCTCCCTCCTGCTCAACTGGTTCTTCACCCCTCCCCTCCACCGGCTGACCATCGCCGACCCCCTGAACATCGTCGCCATCGCCGTCTTCTTCGGCGTCGCGATGTCGGTCGCCTCCGTGGTGGACCTGGCCGCCCGGCGCACCCACCAGGCCGCCCGGCTGCGGGCCGAGTCCGAGGTGCTCTCCTACCTCGCCGGCAGCGTGCTGCGCGGCGAGACGAGCCTGGAGGCCCTCCTGGAACGGGTCCGGGAGACCTTCTCCATGGAGTCGGTGGCCCTCCTGGAGCGCGCGGACGAGGTCGAACCCTGGACGCGGGCCGCGAGCGTCGGCCCCCACCCCGCGGTCCGGCCCGAGGACGCGGACGTGGACATGCCCGTCGGTGACCACCTGGCCCTCGCCCTGTCGGGCCGGGTGCTGCCCGCCGAGGACCGGCGCGTCCTCGGCGCCTTCGCCGCCCAGGCCGCGGTCGTCCTCGACCGCCAGCGCCTCGTCGACGAGGCGGAGGAGGCCCGGAAGCTGGCCGAGGGCAACAAGATCCGTACCTCCCTGCTCGCCGCCGTCAGCCACGACCTGCGGACCCCCCTCGCGAGCATCAAGGCCTCCGTCTCCTCGCTCCGCTCCGACGACGTCGAATGGTCCGAGCAGGACCGGGCCGAGCTCCTGGAGGGCATCGAGGCCGGCGCCGACCGCCTCGACCACCTCGTGGGCAACCTCCTCGACATGTCCCGCCTCCAGACCGGCACCGTCACGCCCCTGATCCGCGCCGTCGACCTCGACGAGGTCGTCCCCATGGCCCTCGGCGGCGTCCCGGACGGCAGCGCCGAGCTCGACATCCCCGAGACGCTGCCCATGGTCGAGGTCGACAAGGGCCTCCTGGAGCGAGCCGTCGCCAACATCGTGGAGAACGCCGTGAAGTACAGCCCCGAGGGCGTGCCTGTCGCCGTCGCCGCCAGCGCGCTCGGCGACCGGGTCGAGCTGCGCGTCGTGGACCGCGGCCCCGGCGTCCCCGACGAGGCCAAGGACGGCATCTTCGAGCCCTTCCAGCGCTTCGGCGACGCCCCGCGCGGCGCCGGCGTCGGCCTCGGCCTCGCGGTCGCCCGCGGCTTCGTCGAGGCCATGGGCGGGACGCTCGGCGCCGAGGACACGCCCGGCGGCGGCCTCACCATGGTGCTCACCCTGCGGGCCGCCCCGGCCGGGACCCAGGCCCCGGCCGCCGACCTCCCGGCCCACGCCGTGACCTGACCGCGGGGCCGGCACCCGCACCCGAAGCCCGACCCGTACGCGATCCGCACCCGAACCCGTACGCGATCCGTCCCCCGAGCCCGTACGCGACCCGTACCCGAACGCGATCCGTACCCGAATCGGAACCCGTACGCGATCCGTACTCGTCTCCGTGCCCGATCCGTACTTGAATCCGTACGTGAATCCATCCGGGACTCCGTACTCCCCGACACAACGAAGAAGGTAGGCCCCCTCCATGACCCGGGTCCTCGTGGTCGACGACGAGCCGCAGATCGTCCGCGCCCTGGTGATCAACCTCAAGGCGCGGAAGTACGAGGTCGACGCCGCGCCCGACGGCGCCACCGCCCTCCGGCTCGCCGCCGAACGCCACCCCGACGTCGTCGTGCTCGACCTCGGACTGCCCGACATGGACGGCGTCGAGGTCATCAAGGGCCTGCGCGGCTGGACGAGGGTGCCGATCCTGGTCCTCTCCGCCCGGCAGACCTCCGACGAGAAGGTCGAGGCGCTCGACGCGGGCGCCGACGACTACGTCACCAAGCCCTTCGGCATGGACGAGCTGCTCGCCCGGCTGCGCGCCGCCGTGCGCCGCGCGGAGCCGGTCGGCGGCGCCGAGGACGGCGTCGTCGTGGTCGAGACCGAGGGCTTCACCGTCGACCTGGCCGCCAAGAAGGTCCACCGCGACGGACGGGACGTCCGGCTCACCCCCACCGAGTGGCACCTCCTGGAGGTCCTCGTCCGCAACAGCGGCCGGCTCGTCAGCCAGAAGCAGCTCCTCCAGGAGGTCTGGGGACCCTCGTACGGCACGGAGACCAACTACCTCCGGGTGTACATGGCGCAGCTCCGCCGCAAGCTGGAGACCGACCCCTCGCACCCGCGCCACTTCGTCACCGAACCGGGCATGGGGTACCGCTTCGAACGCTGAACCGGAAGCCGTACGGACGGGTGGTCCGGGGCCGCTTCCGGTGACAGCCCAGGCCGGTACGCTTTCTGTATGAGTGCTGCACCGCGTACAGAGAAGCCGGCCGGACGGTTCCGCCGGATGCTCGACCGGCTCTCCTCCTCCCCGGAGGACCTGGAGTCGGAGGAGCTCCAGGAGGATGCCGAGGCATCGGGGTGCACGCGCATCAGCGACTGCTCCGACCGCCAGATAGTCAAGGTGACTGGTACCTTGCGCACGGTCACGCTGCGTCCCCGGGCCGGTGTGCCCGCGCTGGAGGCCGAACTCTTCGACGGCACGGCACCGCTCGACGTCGTGTGGCTCGGTCGCCGTTCCATCGTGGGCATCGAGCCGGGCCGCAAGCTGATCGCCTCCGGCCGCATCTCCATGAGTCACGGCCGGCGGGTCCTCTTCAACCCCAAATACGAGCTCCGACCGCTCGGACAGGAGTAGCCGGTGACGTCCCTCGACAAGCCGACCGCGGACAAGTCGACCCCGGACCAGGACGCCCAGGCGGACAAGGCCGTCACCGAGGCCGCGCTCTTCGAGGCCTTCGGCGGCCTGCGGGGCATGATCGAGACGGTCGTGCCCGGCCTGCTGTTCGTCACGATCTTCACGATCAACAAGAACCTGCAGGTCTCGGCGATCGCCGCGCTCGCGGTCTCGCTCGTCCTGGTCGCCGTCCGGCTGATCCGCCGCGACACCGTCAAGCACGCCTTCAGCGGCGTCTTCGGCGTCGCCTTCGGTGTCGTCTTCGCGATGATGACGGGCAACGCCAAGGACTTCTACCTGCCGGGCATGCTGTACACCCTGGGCCTCGCCCTGGCGTACATCATCACCGCGCTCGCCGGAGTGCCCCTGATCGGCCTGATCCTCGGCCCGGTCTTCAAGGAGAACCTCTCCTGGCGCACCCGCAACCCCGGCCGCAAAAAGGCCTACACGAAGGCCAGCTGGGCCTGGGGCCTGATCCTGCTCACCAAGGTCGCGATCCTCTTCCCGCTGTACTGGTGGGCCGACCCGACCAAGTTCGGCTGGGTCTCCGTCGCCCTGAAGATCCCGCCGTTCCTGCTCGCGGTCTACCTCACCTGGGTGTTCCTCGCGAAGGCACCGCCGCCGATCGACGTCTTCGCCGAGATGGAGGCCGAGGAGCGCGCCGAGAAGGAGCGCAAGGCGGCCGCGGCGGGGCAGAACCACCCCGAGGCCTGAGCCGTCGGTACGCGAAAGGGCCCGGACCTGTTCGACAGGTCCGGGCCCTTCCTCGTACACCTCTCGGAGGTCAGGACTCCGGGGTCTCCCGGCGCACCTGGAGGAGGTCCTCCAGCTGCTCCTCACGGGCCTGCGCGGCCACGAACAGCAGCTCGTCACCGGCCTCCAGGGTCTCCTCGGCACTCGGCGTCAGCACCCGCGAACCGCGGATGATCGTCACGAGCGAGGTGTCCTGCGGCCAGGCCACGTCCCCGACGGCGGTGCCGGCGACCGCCGACTCCGGCGGAAGCGTCAGCTCGACCAGGTTCGCGTCGCCGTGGCTGAAGCGCAGCAGCCGGACCAGGTCGCCGACGCTCACCGCCTCCTCGACCAGGGCCGACATCAGACGCGGCGTCGAGACGGCCACGTCCACGCCCCAGGCCTCGTTGAACAGCCACTCGTTCTTCGGGTTGTTCACCCGGGCGACCACGCGCGGCACGCCGTACTCGGTCTTCGCGAGCAGCGAGACGACCAGGTTGACCTTGTCGTCACCGGTCGCCGCGATCACCACGTTGCACCGCTGCAGCGCCGCCTCGTCCAGCGAGGTGATCTCGCAGGCGTCGGCCAGCAGCCACTCCGCCTGCGGCACCCGCTCCACCGAGATGGCGGTCGGCGCCTTGTCGACCAGCAGGACCTCGTGCCCGTTCTCCAGGAGCTCGCCCGCGATGGAACGGCCCACCGCACCCGCGCCCGCAATAGCGACACGCATCAGTGACCGCCCTCCTCGGGACCCTCGGCGAAGGCCGCCTCGACCTTCGCGATCTCGTCCGTACGCATCATCACGTGCACCAGGTCGCCTTCCTGGAGCACCGTCTGAGAGGTCGGCAGAATCGCTTCGCCCAGCCGGGTGAGGAAGGCGACGCGGACGCCGGTCTCCTCCTGGAGCCGGCTCACCTTGTGGCCGATCCACGCCGGGGAGGTGTGCACCTCGGCGAGCTGCACGCCACCGCTCGGGTCGCGCCACAGCGGCTCCGCGCCCGAGGGCAGCAGCCGGCGGAGCATCTGGTCGGCGGTCCAGCGGACCGTGGCGACCGTCGGGATCCCGAGGCGCTGGTAGACCTCGGCGCGACGCGGGTCGTAGATCCGCGCCGCCACGTTCTCGATGCCGAACATCTCGCGCGCGACCCGCGCCGCGATGATGTTGGAGTTGTCGCCGCTGCTCACCGCGGCGAAGGCACCGGCCTCCTCGATCCCGGCCTCACGCAGCGTGTCCTGGTCGAAGCCCACACCGGTGACCCGGCGCCCGCCGAAGCCCGAGCCCAGGCGGCGGAAAGCCGTCGGGTCCTGGTCGACGACCGCGACGGTGTGCCCCTGCTGTTCGAGGGTCTGCGCGAGAGCGGCTCCCACTCGCCCGCAGCCCATGATGACGATGTGCACGTCCCCTTACCCCGCACTCCTGATCGTCTTGCTGACCTGCGAATACACCCTGCTCACAACTTTCCTCGCCCGACTCGCCCGGGCTGCGGCGGACAGCACAACGCCGCGCTGCCCGGTCCGAGCTTATGCGGCAACCCCGGGCGGGACCTCATCCGAGGTGGCGATCAGGGAGATTCGGTGCGGGAGTGGGGGCGCGGTGGTCCTGATGTTTTCTTAACGCTTACGATCCTCTGCGTGCCGAAACTGACCGATGTGCCCAAACGGATCCTGATCGGGCGGGCCCTGCGCAGCGACAAGCTGGGAGAGACCCTTCTCCCGAAGCGGATCGCCCTCCCCGTCTTCGCCTCCGACCCGCTGTCCTCGGTGGCGTACGCGCCCGGCGAGGTGCTGCTCGTCCTCTCCGTCGCCGGACTGTCGGCCTACCACTTCAGCCCGTGGATCGCGCTCGCGGTCGTGGTCCTGATGTTCACGGTGGTCGCCTCGTACCGGCAGAACGTGCACGCGTACCCGAGCGGCGGCGGCGACTACGAGGTCGCCACCACCAACCTCGGGCCGAAGGCCGGACTCACCGTCGCGAGCGCGCTGCTCGTCGACTACGTCCTGACCGTCGCCGTGTCGATCTCCTCGGGCATCGAGAACCTCGGTTCGGCCGTCCCGTTCATCGTCGAGCACAAGGTCGCCGCGGCCGTCGCCGTCATCGTGCTGCTCACCCTGATGAACCTGCGCGGGGTGAAGGAGTCGGGCAGCCTCTTCGCCATCCCGACGTACGTCTTCGTCGCCGGCGTCTTCATCATGATCGCCTGGGGCGCGTACAAGGGTCTCGTCCTCGACGAGACCATGAAGGCCCCCACCGCGGACTTCGAGATCAAGGCCGAGCACCAGGGCCTGGCCGGATTCGCGCTGGTCTTCCTGCTGCTGCGCGCCTTCTCCTCCGGCTGTGCCGCCCTCACCGGCGTCGAGGCCATCTCCAACGGCGTCCCCGCCTTCCGCAAACCGAAGTCGAAGAACGCCGCCAGCACCCTCGCGCTCATGGGCGGCCTGGCCGTCACCATGTTCTGCGGCATCATCTTCCTGGCCATGGCCACCGACGTCCGGATGGCCGAGAAGCCCACCGAACAGCTGCTGCACAACGGCGCCCCGGTCGGCGAGGGCTACGTGCAGGACCCGGTCATCTCCCAGGTCGCGGCCGCCGTCTTCGGCGACGGAACGTTCTTCTTCGTCGTCCTCGCCGCCGCCACCGCGCTCGTCCTCTTCCTGGCCGCCAACACCGCGTACAACGGCTTCCCGCTCCTCGGCTCGATCCTCGCCCAGGACCGGTACCTGCCGCGCCAGCTGCACACCCGCGGCGACCGCCTCGCCTTCTCCAACGGCATCGTGCTCCTCGCCGGCGCCGCCGCCCTCCTCGTCTGGATCTACGGAGCCGACTCCACCCGGCTGATCCAGCTCTACATCGTCGGCGTCTTCGTCTCCTTCACCCTGAGCCAGATCGGCATGGTCCGGCACTGGAACCGGCACCTGACGACGGAACGCGAACCGGCCAAGCGCCGCCACATGATCCGCTCCCGCGCGATCAACGCCTTCGGCGCCTTCTTCACCGGCCTCGTCCTCGTCGTCGTCCTCGCCACCAAGTTCACCCACGGCGCCTGGGTCGCCCTGCTCGGCATGGTGATCTTCTACGGGACGATGACCGCGATCCGCAGGCACTACGACTCCGTGGCCGACGAGATCGCCGCCGCCGAGGAACGCCCCGACGAGTACGTGCGCCCCTCCCGCGTCCGCTCGGTCGTCCTCGTCTCCAAGCTCCACAAGCCGACGCTGCGCGCCCTGGCCTACGCCAAGCTGCTGCACGCCAACGAGCTGGAGGCGCTGACCGTGAACGTCGACGCCGCCGAGACCAAGGCGCTCAAGGAGGAGTGGGAGCGGCGCGGCATCAACGTCCCGCTCAAGATCCTCGACTCGCCGTACCGCGAGATCACCCGGCCGGTCATCGAGTACGTGAAGAACATCCGCCGCGAGAGCCCGCGCGACGCCGTCTCCGTCTACATCCCGGAGTACGTCGTCGGCCACTGGTACGAGCACCTGCTGCACAACCAGAGCGCCCTGCGCCTCAAGGGCCGGCTCCTCTTCACACCGGGCGTCATGGTGACCTCCGTCCCGTACCAGCTCCAGTCCTCCGAGGCCGCGAAGAAGCGGGCCAGGAAGCGCCAGGAGTGGAACGCGCCGGGCTCGGTCCGCCGTGGCCCGGTGGAGAAGCGCCAGAAGGAACCGGCCGCGAAGAGCACCTGAGCCGCGAAGAACAACTGAAAAAGACGAACTAGACTGGTGGGCTGCCGTCCGGACCGAGGTCCGCACGCAGCCCACCTTCTTCTTCCTTCTGGAGTCCCCGGTCATGCAGAACACCCCTGTTACGTCGCTGGTCGGGGCGGAGTACGAGGTCGAGGTCGGCCCGGTGGCCCACGGCGGGCACTGCATCGCCCGCACGGAAGCCGGCCGGGTCCTCTTCGTCCGCCACGCACTGCCCGGCGAGCGGGTCCGGGTGCGGGTCACCGAGGGCGAGGAGACCTCCCGCTTCCTGCGCGCGGACGCGATCGAGATCCTGGACGCCTCCAAGGACCGCGTCGAGGCCCCCTGCCCCTTCGCCGGCCCCAGCAAGTGCGGCGGCTGCGACTGGCAGCACGCCAAGCCCGGCGCCCAGCGCCGCCTCAAGGGCGAGGTCATCGCCGAACAGCTCCAGCGCCTGGCCGGGCTCACCCCGGAGGAGGCCGGCTGGGACGGCACGGTCATGCCGGCCGAGGGCGACAAGCTCCCCGCGGGCGAGGTCCCGCAGTGGCGCACCCGCGTCCAGTACGCCGTCGACGCCGAGGGCCACGCGGGCCTGCGCAAGCACCGCTCCCACGAGGTCGAGGTCATCGACCACTGCATGATCGCCGCCGAGGACGTCTCGGAACTCGGCATCGAGAAGCGGAGCTGGGAAGGCATGGCGGCCATCGAGGCCATCGCGGCCTCCGGCTCGAACGACCGCCAGGTCATCCTCACCCCCCGCCCGGGCGCCCGCCTCCCCCTGGTGGAGCTCGACAAGCCGGTCTCGGTCATGCGGGTGGACGAGAAGGACGGCGGGGTCCACCGCGTCCACGGCCGCGCCTTCGTCCGCGAGCGCGCCGACGACCGCACCTACCGCGTCGGCAGCGGCGGCTTCTGGCAGGTCCACCCGAAGGCCGCCCAGACCCTCATGCTCGCCGTCATGCAGGGCCTCACGCCCCGCAAGGGCGAGACGGCCCTCGACCTCTACTGCGGCGTCGGCCTCTTCGCGGGCGCCCTCGCCGACCGCGTCGGCGACCAGGGCGCGGTCCTCGGCATCGAGTCCGGCAAGCGCGCGGTCGAGGACGCCCGCCACAACCTGGCCGGCTTCCCGCGCGTCCGCATCGAACAGGGCAAGGTCGAGTCGGTCCTCCCGCGCACCGGCATCACCGAGGTCGACCTCATCGTCCTGGACCCGCCCCGCGCCGGCGCCGGCAAGCAGACGGTCCACCACCTGGCCGGCCTCGGCGCCCGCCGCATCGCCTACGTCGCCTGCGACCCGGCAGCCCTGGCCCGAGACATCTCCTACTTCGCGGACCGCGGCTACAAGGTCCGGACCCTGCGGGCCTTCGACCTGTTCCCGATGACGCACCACGTGGAGTGCGTGGCGATTCTGGAGCCTGCCGACAAGGGTCGCTGACCTGGTGTTTTCTGAGTGTGCGTATGGGGCGTCAGGCGCGGGGCCTTCCCTCAGCGGGTGGCCGGGGCCGGATGGGGCTCTGCGGGGTGGGGGGCTTCCAGGAGGTGCCAGAAGTCGGTCAGCCAGGTGACGGTGTCCCGCATCACGTAGTGGTCGGCGGCGGGGCGGAGGGCGGAGAGGAGGAAGGACTTCTGGCCCTCGGCCGGGGGGCCCAGGACGGTGAGGCGGGGTTCGGGGGTTCCGTCGCGGCGGACGGGGTGGAAGCGGGGGGTGAGGTCGAGGCCGCCCGGTTCGAAGGCGTCACCGGTTCCGGAGACGTTGCGCCAGAGGCGCGCCAGGCCGTGGAAGAGCAGGTTGCGGAACAGGGGCGAGGCGTCCCGGTGCGGGGCGAAGGCGTGGACCCGGGCGTCGACCAGGGTGTCCACCTGGCAGGAGGCGGCCGTGGCCGAGCCGGCCACGCGGAACCGTCCGGTCTCCTCGTCCGGGTGCAGTTCGGCGCCGGGGCCGGTGCCGACGTCGAGCAGACCGTGCCGGACGAGGGCACGGATCCGCTGCATCACCTCGGGCGCCGCCCCGTTGGCGAGGCGGTTGTGCAGGCGGACGTAGCGGGTGAGGAAGACGCGGTGGGAGGCGGGCGTCAGGCCGCCGTCGTCCACCGCCCGGGAGATCACCGAGCGCAGGTCGCGCCACACGCCGTCGGCCGCGGCCTTGTGGGGGTTGTCCAGGTTTCCCTGCTCGGCCCACCGCAGGTCGCGGTCCATGAAGTCGAGCACCGCCTCCCGGTAGCGCGCGGGAGTGCCGAGCGCGGCGGCGTCCAGGGGCCGGACGGTGCGGTGCCAGTCGAAGCGGTTGCCGGCCGGCCGTTCGTCGAGACACCACGGCGAGGTCCACGAGGACACGGCACGGCGCAGGTCGTCCGGGCCCTGCCGCCACGCCCCGCGTGCCAGGGCGCTCGGCTCGGTGCCGAAGACGACCTCGATCCAGCGGAGCAGCGCCTCCTCGGCCGACCAGCCCGCTGAGCGCGCCTCCGTCCCCGCCGGCCGGTCACGGTCGCCCAGGATCGCTTCGAGCGTGCCGGTGATCTCGTCCACGGCCGCTTCGAGCGGGCCCAGGAGCCGCGTGGGATCGCCGGGCCGGTCGCCGTGCGGCGCTCCGCCGGCGAGGAACGCGCGGTACGTCGCGCCCGCCCGGTCACGCAGGAAGGCGGCGGCCTGCGGGCCGAACAGCGTCGCGTAGTGGAGCCAGGCCATCTCCAGTACGACGAGGGGCAGTACGTCCCGTTCGAAGTCCAGCTGACCGGGCCCGCCGTCGCCGCGCGGGGTGCCGACGCTCGCCCGCAGGCGGTCGACCGCCTCCTCGGTGAGGAACACCCCGCGGTGCTCCAGGCGTTCGGGATCGGCGTCCTTGTGGTTGTCGGGGCGGGCGAAGGTGAAGATGCCCGTCCCGCTGAAGGCCAGGAGCTTCGCCGGTTCGGCACCGCTGGGCTCGTAGCGCAGCCCGCCGTCCGGGCCGGGGACGAACGTCCCGCCCCGCCCCTCGGTCAGATGGAGGATCACGTCGATCGCCGTCAGTCCCATGCCGGCGATGCCGACGACCCGGCCGGCCCCGGTGATCCGCGGCGGCAGCGCCCGGTCCAGAGGGTAGGCGTACGGAACGTAGGCGCACCCGGTGCGGTCGGCGAAGTCCGCCGGACCGCGCGTGGCCGCCGCGCGCCGCGGGTCGTGGTGGGTGTGCCCCGTCACCAGGAGGACCTGGTCCGCGGGGAAGGTGTCGCCGTCGGCGGTGCGCACGGTGAGCCCGCCGGCGTGCGGCGCGATGTCCACCACCTCGGCGGGGTGCAGGTGCACGTCGACGCCGGGGTGGGCGCGCAGCTCGCGCACGAAGGTGCCGAACATGTCCTGCAGCGCCAGCCCGTGGACATAGCGCTTGGGCCAGTCCCCGGGGGCGAGGTCGAGGTCGGCCCGGCCCGTCTCGGCGAAGCGGCGCCGGCACCACGTGTGGAGGGTGGGCCGCTGCGAGGCGGGCCGCAGCGGCCCGGCGTCCCGCACGGACTCGTCCGCGGCGAACGAGACCTGACTGCTGATGCGGTTCAGATAACTGGTCCTGGGCTGCTTCGGGCTGTGGGCCTCGCCGGAGCCGAACTCCCCGGAGCGTTCGAAGATCCGTACCTCCAGACGCCCGTCGCGGCCCAGCCGGGCGATCTCCGCCGACAGGCGTTCCACCGCGTACGTGGCCCGGGGGCCGCCGCCCACGATCGCGAGCCGGTGGACGGTCGGCGCCGTGTCGTCCGCCGGGTTCACGCGGCCTCCCCGCCGGCCGCCGGTGCCCGGAGCCCGGGCAGGAGCCGGCCGAGGGCGGAGAGGAACCGGTCGATGTCCCGCTCGTCCATGGTGCCCATGGTGGAGAGCCGGAAGAAGCCGGCCGACAGCTCCTCCTGGGCCGCGTAGACCACGAACCCCTCGTCCTTCAGGACCCGGTGCAGATCCGGGTAACGGACGCCCTCCGGGAGGCGGACCACCGTGAGGCTCACGGCCCGGTGCCGCGGGTCGAGCGGGATGTGCAGCCCGAGCGCGGCGAGACCGGCCCGCAGTCGGCCGGCCAGGCCGCCGTAGCGGCGGCCGCGGGCCGCCACACCCTCGGCGAGGGCCAGGTCCAGCGCCGTCTCGAAGGCGTAGAACAAGGGGACCGCCGGGGTGAAGGCGGGCGCCTGGGCCTTCTCCTGCGCCGCGTAGTGACGGTGCAGATCGAGGTAGTAGCTCCGCCGGGGGTGGCTCGCGAGGTCCTCGAAGGCCGCCCGGGAGGCGCAGACGAACGCGAGGCCCGGCATGCCCTCCAGGCACTTGTTGGCGGTGCCGACGAGCCAGTCGATGCCGTCGCGGGCGAGGTCGAGGGACTCCGCGCCCACGCTGCTGACGGCGTCGACGATGATCCGGCGGCCGTAGGCGCGTGCCACCGAGGCGACGGCCGCCACGTCGTTGAGCATGCCGGTGCTCGTCTCGTGGTGCACGACCGCGACGTGGGTGAGGCCCGGATCCGCGGCCAGCTCCCGGCCGACGCGGTCCGCGTCGACCGGGGTGCCCCAGCCGAGTTCGAGGCGTACGCAGCGGATGCCGTGGGCCCGGGCGATGTCGTGGAGCCGCTGCCCGTAGTGGCCGTTGTCCACGACGAGCAGCGCTCCGCCGGCCGGCAGGGCGGAGGCGACGGCGGCTTCGAGGGCGGAGGTGCCCGAGCCGGTCAGGACGACCGCCGTGTGGGCGTCGCCGCCCCCGCAGACGGCGGTGGTCTTCCGCCGCACCCGGGTCATCAGGGCGCCGAACTCCGGCTCGCGATGGCACAGGTCGGGGCCGCCGAGCGCGGCCCGGACGGTCTCGTCGGTGTTCACCGGTCCCGGGTTCATCAGGACGGTCCGGGCGGCGGCGGAGCCGCCCGGGCGGGTGGTGCAGCGGGCCTTCATGCGGTGACCTCCGCGGAGAAGCGCGCGGCCGAGGCCGGCGGGGGCAGGGCGGGCCGGCCGAGGCCGGGGTCGGAATGGGCGGCGACGCGCACCCGCAGCAGCGACGGTCCGCCGCCGGTGGGCAGCCGCGACAGGGCCTCCGCGAGGCCCTCGGCGGTCGTCACGTCGGCGGCCCGGCGGTAGCCGCAGGCCGTGGCCACCGCGGCGAAGTCCACGTGGGCGGAGCCTGTCGGCTGGCCGCCCGTCGACTCGTAGGCGCCGTTGTCGAAGAGGACGTGCAGCAGGTTCGGCGGGGCGGTCCGGCCGATCGTCGCCATCGCCTCCAGGCGCATGAGCGCGGCGCCGTCGCCGTCCAGGACCACGACCCGCTTCGACGGCGCGTTCAGCGCGACGCCGAGCGCCACGCTCGACGCGCAGCCCATCGAGCCGACGACGTACAGATTCCCGGCCCGGTCCCGGTCCCGCTCCAGCTCGCGGGCGGTCTTGCCGGTCGTGGCGACGACCAGCGCCCGCTCGCCGACCAGCCGCATGACGTGGCCGATCGCCTCGCTGCGCAGCATCGGACCGCCGTCGCCGGACGGTTCCCGGGGCGGGCGGGGGACGGGGGCGACGGCACCCTTGGGGACGACGAAGGCGAAGGGCAGACCGGTGGCGTCCATGTGGGCGGCGGCGACGCGCAGCCGCTCCGCCAGCAACTCCCCGCTGTCCGGGAGGAGTTCGTGCCGGATGCCCATGGCGGTGAGGACGTCGGGCGTGATCTGCCCCATCAGCTCGTGCTGGGGCTCGTCAGGAGTGCCGGGTTCGCCCCGCCAGGTGACGAGGAGCAGGACCGGCAGCCGCAGCGTGTGGCAGAGCGAGGTCAGCGGGTTCACGGCGTTGCCGAGGCCCGAGTTCTGGAGGATGACGACGGGACGCCGTCCGGCCAGCCGGGCGCCGGCCGCGATGGCCACGGCCTCGCCCTCGTTGGCCGCGATGACGTAGTCGTCCGGGTGCCGGCGCTCCAGGCAGCTGATCACCGGGCCGAGGTAGGAGCAGGGCACTCCGGTGAACGGCCCGAGGCCCGCCGCGCGGAAGGCCGTCACGACCTCTTCCGCGTCGAGCGCCTTCGCAGGGGCGTTGGCGGGGGTCTTCGTGCGGGCCTTCGCGGGGGCGTCCGCGCGGGCGGCGCCGGTCATGACGCCACCTGCCCGGCGGCGGGCACACCGCCGCGGACGAAGCGCTCCTCGTCCTGCTTCAGCTCGGCAAGACCCTGGAGGGAGAAGACCGTGGAGAGCGGGGCGATCCGATCCTCGACCGCCGTGCTGCGCCCGTCGCGGAGGATCGAGTCGAAGACCTGGGTGACCGCGCTGATCGCCGCCCGCAGGCCGTGGTTGGCGTAGATGACCATCTTCGCGCCGGCCGCGCCCAGTTCGTCGGCGGTGATCGTGTGGTACGTGGTGGGCACCACGACCACCGGGACGTCCGGGCGCCAGTGGCGCAGGAATTCGAGGACGGGCCCGGGGGCGTCCCCCTTGGCGTGGATGAGGACGGCGTCCGCCCCGGCCTCCGCGTACGCCTCGCCCCGTGCCAGCGCCTCGTCCATGCCCCGGCCCGCGATGAGGGCCTCGATGCGGGCGATGACCATGAGGTCGCTGTCGCGCCGGGCGCTCCTCGCCGCTTCGATCTTCCCGCAGAACTCGTCCACCGGGGTGAGGTCCTGGCGTCCGGGGACGAAGCTGTTCACCTTGGGGAACACCTTGTCCTCGATGCTGACGGCGGCGATGCCCGCCCGCTCGTACCGCCGAATCATGTGCATGACGTTGAGCGCGTTGCCGTACCCCGTGTCGCAGTCCGCGACCAGGGGGACGTCCACGGCGGCGGCCATCGCGCCGGCCACCGCGAGCAGTTCCGACATGGTGAGCAGATCGCAGTCGGGCAGTCCTTGCGAGGCCGAGATCTCCAGTCCGCTCGACCACACGCCGTCGAACCCGGCCCGCTCCGCCAGGCGTGCTCCGAGCGGATTGTGGGCGCCGGCCAGGCGGACGACCCCCGGCCGCGCGAAGAGCTCCCGCAGCCGGGCGGCCCCGGAGTGCGTGCGGCTGGTGGTGGTGGTGTCGTCGGGCGTCATGAGGTTCCCCCTGTTGTCGGAATTCTCGAAGTGCCGGATCCGGTCACGGCCGGAGCCCCGGTCCGTCACGCCGGCATGCGGTCCGTCGCCGGTGCCGGACCGGCGTTCCCGAGGTCCTGGGCGGGCCGCCAGCCGGGCGGGCCGAAGACGTAGCCGGCCCGGTCGCGCCAGCTCCGCGCCCGGCGGATGTCCTGGATCATCCGGGCGAACTCGTGCCACTGGATGCGCCAGACGCTGTGGGTTTCCAGCTGCTTCGTCAGGCCGTAGGTGGGACGGTGGAGTTCGGGCTGGAACGTGCCGAACACGCGGTCCCAGATGATGAGGATGCTGCCGTAGTTCTTGTCGAGGTACTCCGGGTCGCTGCCGTGGTGCACCCGGTGGTGGGAGGGCGTGACGAAGACGGCCTCGACGGCCCGGGGCAGCTTGCCGATCTTCTCGGTGTGGGCGAAGAGCCCGTAGATGAGGTGGACCGAGTGCATCGTGAAGACCAGCACGGGGGGCACGCCCATCAGGGGGAGGGGCAGCCACATCAACTTCTCGAACCACTGGGCCCATTTGCGGCGCAGGGCGACCGACACATTGAGGTACTGGCTGGAGTGATGGACCTGGTGGCCGGCCCACAGCAGCCGGATCCGGTGCGTCATCCGGTGGTAGACGTAGATCGTGAGGTCGACCGCGAAGAACAGGACGACCCACGTGTACCAGGCGTTCGCGGGCAGCCGGAACGGCGCCACGGACGTGTAGAGCCAGGCGTAGAACACCAGGGCCGCGGTGCGCAGCACGCTGGAGATGACGAGGGCGCCGAGTCCGGTGACGATGTTCGCCCGGGTGTCCCGGTGGTCGTAGCGCCGGTCTTCGTCGCGGTCGAGGCGGATGGCCACGAACTCGACGAGGATGATGAGGGCGACCACGGGCAGCGCGTAGACCACCGGGTCGTGCAGTCGTTCCGAGAGATGAGAGAACAAGGGATTCCCCGTGGAGGAGTCGGGCCGCTCAGCGGCTGGTCTTCCCGGCCGGCGCCTTGTCCTTCGAGGCGAATCGGCCGACGTATTCGAGTCCCGACAGTTCCTGGATCTGCCGCATGATCTCGTCGGTGACAGAGCGGCGCAGCTTCGGGTCGCGCTCGGATCCGACGTGTTCGGGGAAGAGCATGGGCTTCCCGAAGTGCATGTCGAACCGGACCGGCCGGGGTACGAGGCTGCCGAGGGGCTGTACGTTCCCGGTGCCGGACAGGCCGCACGGCACCACGGGCGCACCGGTCGCCATGGCCAGCCAGCCCACGCCGGTCTTGCCCCGGTAGACGCGCCCGTCCGGGGAGCGGGTGCCTTCGGGGTGGATGCCGAAGACGCGTCCCGCCTCGATGACTTCGCGCGCCTGTTCCAGCGCGGCCACGCCGCCCGGGCCGCCGTCCCGGTCCACCGGGACGATGCCCACGGCGCTGAAGAAGACCTTGCTGACGAGCCCCTTCAGTCCGGTGCCGGTGAGCCGCTCGGCCTTTCCGATGAAGCAGACGGGCCGCTTGGTGGCCAGCGAGATGAAGACGTGGTCCGAGAACGACAGATGATTCGCCGCGATGATGCAGGGACCCGATTCCGGGATGTTCTCGATTCCGGTGATACGGGGTCGGAAGAATACGCGCATCATAACGGCAAGAATTGCCCTGAGTGATGACCGGAGCATGGTCCGCCTAGGATTGTGGTCAGGTGAGGGATTTCGCAGGGGCCTGGTGGAGCGAGAGGCAACCGCTGCGGAGTGCGGCGACTGTAGCAACGGGCGGCGGGAATTCTGCTAAAGCATGGCTAACCGGTGGGGTAAGCGGCACCGGGCATGGCGCCCGGTGTGGTGAATAATCCGGCCCAGGTCCTGTTTCCCGGCCGGGGGATTGGCGGCAGGGTGGAGCGCATGACGAACCACGCCTTACGCCCGGTCGACGCATTGTTCACCTCTCAGGTCCGCGAGAACCCCGTCCCGGTCTACCGGGAATTGCACGCGGGCGGGCCGGTGCACCGGCTGAACGACGAGTGGGTGGTCGTCTGCGGGTACGCGGAGGCGGACGAGGTGCTGCGCAGCCCCGTCTTCCAGGTCAAGGACAGTGCGTACCGCGAGCGGACCCGGCCGGGGTGGATCGCTGCTCACCCCTCGGCGGCCATGATCGGCGACTCGGTCATCCGGGCCCGGGCACCGCACCACGAACGCGTCCGGCGCCTGCTGAGCCGGCCGCTGACCTCCCGGCGGACGGCTGCCCTGCGGGAGGCCGCGCTCGGTCACACCCGCCGTCTCCTGGACGGCCTGGCCGAACGGGCGGCCGGCGGAGGGCCGGTGGACTTCGTGGACGCCTTCGCCTATCCGCTGCCCATCGCGCTGATCTGCGACCTGCTCGGCGTGCCCGCCGGGGACCGCGGCTGGTTCCGCGACCAGGCCACGGACCTCTCGTACGTGCTCGAACCCGCGGGCCGGGAGCGCGATCTGAGCCGGGCCGACGCCGCGGCGAGCGGACTGATGGAGTACTTCACGCGCCTCGTCGGCGAGCGGCGCGAGCGGCCGGAGCAGGACCTGATCAGTTCCCTGGTCCAGGTGAGCGACGCCGACGGCGCGCGGCTCGGCGAGCGCGAACTGGTGGTGAACCTGGTGCTGATGCTCGCCGCGGGCTTCGAGACCACCGCGAGCCTGCTGGCCAACGGGCTCGGCGTGCTGCTCGGCCGTCCGGCCGACCGGGACCGGATCGCGCGGGATCCCGCGGCGGCGGCTGCCTGTGTCCAGGAGGTCCTGCGCCACGACCCGCCCGCCCAGGTCACCGACCGGTGGGCGACCGAGGACACGGTGCTCGGCGGGCTGCGGATCGCCGAGGGCACCCAGGTGCTGCTGCTCCTCGGCGCGGCGAACCGGGATCCCCGCCGCTTTTCCGACCCCGACGCCTTCGCCCCGGGCCGCCCCGCCGGCCAGTCGCTCTCCTTCGGCGCCGGACCCCATTTCTGCCTGGGCTCCGCGCTCGGCCGTATGGAGGCGGAAGTCGCATTCCACGCGCTGTTCGCGCGCTTCCCCGCGATTGCACTCGCGGGGAAGCCCTTGCGCACCGACCGGCTGGCGCTACGGGGATATGTGTCGCTTCCGGTGACCCTCGGCTGAGCCGCGGTCGGCGCCGCGGTGGCGTGCAGGGTGATGTGCGCAAGATCACCTCCGCTTCGGTTTTCCTTGGCAGGCACGACGCAGGTCGGGAGGGGGGTTGGGGGGTAGGGCTCGGACTCCGGTTGTGAACCGCTAAAGCGACGGAAAAACCAGACCGCTCGGTACGGTCCGCCTTGGTGAAGAGTTTACCCGGCCGCATCACTATGTCACTTTCCGCGACTCCCGCGCGGTGTCGTTCGCGGTGGCGAAGCGGCCCGCGCGAGGCGTGAGGGCCTGAAATCGCTGGCAAATGTCCCGATTCGTCCCTCGCGTGGCGATCATTGTACGAGAATGGTGCCGCGCAAGGGCAATTTGTGGTCCAGGCCGAAACTTGACGGCCCCGGTTCCTTCTGCTGAAGATCGAACCAGCCGTGCGGTTCGTGCGGTCGGCGTCAAGTGTGTGGGCAGTTCAGGTGCGCAACTGTGCACACATGGCAAGTAGGGGGATGTCTGTGAAGATACAAATTCTTGGACCACTCGAGGTGAAGAACGACGAGGGAGAGGGGGTTACGCCTCGCCCCCTGAAGCTTCGTTCTCTTCTCGCAGCATTGTGTGTCAGTTCCGAACGATCGGTCACCGCGCCGCACCTGATCGATGTTCTGTGGTCGGACGAGCCGCCGCGCACGGCGTCCACCGCTCTGCAGGTCTATGTCTCCAAATTGCGCAAGCATTTTCAGGCCGTCGGAATCGACCCGGGCGTGCTCGCGACCACGCCGTCCGGTTATGTGTTCCGCCCGGGTGCCCATGTGATGGACTGCGACGGCTTCGACTCGCTGGTGGCGAAGGCCCGTTCCGCGGCCGGAGTGGGCCGTGCGGAGGAGGCGGCGAGCGTGTTCTCGGAGGCTTTGTCCCTCTGGAACGGACCGGCGCTCGCCGACCTCCGGGATGTGCCGGCCCTGCGGGACTACGCCCAGCAGATGGACGAGCGGCGCAACGCGGTGTACGAGCAGTGGCTCGAACTCGAGATCGGGCTGGGGCGCCACTCCATGCTCACCAGCGAGCTGTACGGGCTCATCGCCGAGAAGCCGATCTGGGAGAACCTCTATTTCTTCCTCATGATCGCCCTCTACCGCAGCGGCCGCATCTCCGAATGTCTCGACGTCTACAACCGCATCCGGAGAATCCTCATCGAGGAACTGGGCATGGAGCCCGGCGCACGGCTGCAGAATCTGCATCACGCCGTGCTGTCCAGAGAGCCGTGGCTGGAACCGTCCGCCGCGCCGCTGGCGGCCGTGGGCGCGCTGTCGGCGTGACGGCCCTTCAGCCCGCCACCCCGGTTGCCACCCCCGCGCCCAAGCCGGGGCCCGCGCCCCGCTGTCGCAGCAGCGCGAACAGGTGGGTGCCCGCCTCGGCCGCCGCCCGCTCGGCGTCGCCGGCCCGCACCGCTTCCAGAAGCCTGCGGTGGAAGGCGAGTCCGGGCTCCGCGCCGCACGGATCCACGCACGTCGGCACGCCGGCCGGCACCGCCTCGTAGATACCGCGGTACAGGCCGGCCAGCACGCTGTTCCCCGTGTACTCCACGAGTGCCGTGTGGAACTCGGTGTCCAGCTGCGCCAGGGTCTCCCACCGGCCCGCCCGCGCCACCGCCTCGCACTCGGCGAGCCGGGCCTCGAGCGCGCGCAGACCGTCCTCGTCCCGCACATCGGCCGCGAGCCGCGCCGCTTCGACCTCCAGGCCGCGCCGCACCTGGAGCACGTGGCGCAGCTCGGCCGTGTGCAGCCGGCGCAGTGCGCCGGCCAGCTCGCTGGTGGCCCGTACATACGTGCCGCTGCCCTGCCGGACCTGGAGGAGGCCGGAATGCGACAGGGCCCGGACCGCCTCGCGGACGGTGTTGCGGGCCACCTGGAGCTCGTCGGCGAGCACCGGTTCGGTGGGGATGCGGCGGCCCACCGGCCAGGCGCCGGCCGCGATCTGCTGCCGCATGTGCTCGATCACCTGGTCGACCAGGAGGGCGCGGCGCACCGCCGTCACGACGAGAGCCTCGCCTCGAGCTCGGAATTCAGCACGGAGAGGAACGTCTCCGCATTGTCCCGGAGGAAGAAATGCCCGCCCTCGATCTCGTGACAGCGGAAGCCCGCCGTGGTCTGCTCGGCCCAGGCGCGCACGTGCTCGATCGGCGCGAGCCCGTCGCCGGGGCTGGTGAAGGCCGTGACCGGGCACGGCAGCGGAGCCTCGTCGCGGTACCGGTAGGTGTCCACCACCGTCAGGTCGGCCCGCAGGGTCCGCACCACCATCGCGCGCAGCTGCGCGTCCTCGAAGACCCAGGCCGGCGTGCCGTGCATGTCGATGACCCGCTGGACGAACTCCTCCTCCGGGAGATGGTGGATGGCCGGCCACGGCGGCGGGATCTGCGCCGCTCCGCGGCCCGACACGATGACGAACTCGGGCGCCGGGCAGCCCTCGGCGCGCAGCCACCGCGCGGTCTCGAAGGCCAGCAGGCTGCCCATGCTGTGCCCGAAGAGGGCGTAGGGCCGGTCGGTACGCCCGGCCAGTACGGTGCCGAGCCGGGCGACCACGTCGTCGAGCCGCAGCGCCGGCTCCTCGCGGAACCGCTCCTCGCGGCCGGGCAGTTGGACGGCGTTGACCTCGACCCCGGCCGGCAGCCGGTGCGCCCAGCCGCGGTACATGGACGCGCCGCCGCCCGCGTACGGAACGCAGAAGAGCCGCAGCCGGGCGTCGGCGTCCGGCCGGGGGGTGATCAGCCACGGGTTCGTGCGGTTCGTGGTTTCCATGGTGTTCTCCGGGACCTTTCCGTGGGTGGGCGAACTCAGCGCGTCGTGGCGGCGGGCAGCAGGCCGGCGCAGGTGTCCAGGGCATCCGCGACGGTGCGCACCTGCCGCACCGCCGCCAGCGAGCGCTCCTGTACGAACCCGCGCGTCCGGGCGTCGGCGACCCAGTCGAGCAGTCCGCCGAAGTGGTCGTCGGGGTCGAGCAGGACGAGGGGCTTGTCGTGCACCCCGACCATGCGTTCCGTCCACGCGGTGAAGATCTCGTCGCAGGTGCCGAGGCCGCCCGGCAGCGCCAGCAGGGCGTCGGCCTCGTCGCACATCCGCTGCTTGCGGGCGGCCAGGCCCGGGGCGACGACCAGCCGGTCGCTGTCCCGGTCGGCGCGGTGCAGCAGCGAGTCCGAGACGATCCCGACCGTCTGCCCGCCGGCCGCCCGGGCGGCGGCGGCCACCGCGCCCATCATCGAGACGTGCTCGCCGCCGGAGACCAGCGTCCAGCCGCGGGCGGCGACGGCCGCGCCCACCTCCTCGGCCAGCCGGACGTACCGGGCGTCGACCGCGTCCGAGGAGCTGCAGAAGACACACACCGAAAGAGTCATGGAAACCGTCCCGTCCGATTCGTCGTGCACAGAAGTCAAAGGAGTGGTGCTCGCGTGAGGGCCGTCGTCGAGAAGAGTGCGGAACTGCCGCAGGGAACCGTCCACGTGTGGTGGGGGACGGTGGGCGACCTGCGTCCGCACCACCGCGACCTGCTCGGCGAGGAGGAGCGGGACCGCCTCGCACAGCTGGTCAGGGGCGGTGCCGTGGCCCGGTTCGTGATGGGCTGCGCCCTGATCAGACTGGCCGTGGGCGGCTACACGGGCATCGCGCCTCGCGCCGTACCGGTCGTCCGGACCTGCGACGGATGCGGCGGACCGCACGGCAAGCCCCGGGTGGCCCTGGGCGAGTCCTTCGAACTGTCCCTGTCCCACTCGGGCGAGCACATCGCGCTCGCCGTCGCCCGGGAGACACCGGTGGGGATCGACGTGGAGGGCGACGACGGAACCGTCGACCTGCCGGGACTCGCGCCCCGGATGCTGGCGCCCGCGGAGACGTCCGCCTACCTGGACCTGCCGGAATCCGCGCGCAGGCGCCGGCTGCTGTCGGTGTGGACCTGCAAGGAGGCGGCACTGAAGGCGACCGGTGACGGACTGCGGTTCCCCATGCACCGGCTGGGCGTCGCGGATCCGGAGGGCGCGCCGCGGCTCACGCACTGGGAGGGCCGGCCCCGACTGGCCGAGGAGACGCGGCTGGTCCGGCTGGACGCACCGCCCGGATACTCCGCGGTGCTCGCCGTGCTCGGGCCGCCCGGCTTCGCCGTCCGGCACGGGGAGTTCGCGGACCTGTCCGGGGCCGACACCGCTCATGAGCGGGCGGCCCGGTCGGCCGCCACCAGCCGCGCGGCCTCGGCGCGCAGGGCCACCTTGTTCACCTTGCCGACGCCGGCCAGCGGCAGCGCCTCCACCGGTACGAGCCGCTCCGGCAGCTTGTAGCGGGCCAGGCCCTTGTCCTCCAGGTGGCGTCGCAGCCCGCGCAGGGTCGGCAGGCCGTCCTCGGCGCCCACGGCGAAGAGGCACACGGCCTCCCCGTACAGGGGATGCGGCATCGCGACCGCCGCGACGGCGCGGACGTCCGGATGGGTGAGGACGACCGCCTCCAGCTCGTCGGCGGGGATCTTCTCGCCGCCCCGGTTGATGACGTCCTTCACCCGCCCGGCGACCACCAGGTTGCCGCTGGGGTGGAGCCGCACCAGGTCGCCGGTGCGGTAGTAGCCCTCGGCGGTGAACGCGCGGGCGTTGCCCTCGTCCTCGCCGTAGTAGCCGGCCAGCACGCTGGGGCCCCGGGTGAGGAGTTCGCCGGTCTCCCCGGGGCCCACCTCGCGGCCGGACTCGTCGACGACGAGGAGGTCGTCGCCGGCGGCCGAGGGACGGCCCTGCGTCTCGTCGACCACCGCGTCCGGGTCGTCGAGCCGGGTGAAGTTCAGCAGGCCCTCGCTCATCCCGTAGACCTGCTGGACCTGACAGCCCAGCCGCTCGCGGACCCGGCGGGCCGTGGTGGCGTCCAGACGCGCGCCGCCGACCTGCAGCACCTGAAGGCTCGTCAGGTCGTAGCCGCGCTCCTCGGCGGCCTCCTCGGCGGCGGCGAGCCACTGGAGCAGCACCGCGGGGGCCAGCGCGCAGTGCGTCACCCCCTCGCGCTCGACGAGCGCCAGGGTCCGCCGGGGGTCGTCGGGGGAGTCGAGGACGATCCGGCCGCCGCGCGAGAGGGTGCCGAGGATCCCGGGGTGGCCGAGGACGAAGCTGTGCGACGCGGGCATCACGGCCAGGTAGACGGACGAATCGGTCAGCCCGGACACCTCGGCCGCGGAGTCGATCACATGCCCGAACGCCTCGTGGGGACGGGGTATCGCCTTCGGCGGGCCGGTGGTCCCGCTGGAGAGCAGGAACAGCGCGTTGTCCCTCGGCGAGGACGGCTCCGGGGAGTCCCCCGCGGCGGGCCGCGGCTCGGGGTCCGGGGCCTCGACGCCGGGCAGTACGCCGCCCAGGGTCAGCGCCGTGAGGTCGGCCAGGCCCGTCCCGGCCGGCCTGTCCGGGGCCGCCGTGCTCCGGTCCTCGCGGGTGACGAGCAGGGTGCGGAGGTCCGGGTGCCGCTCGCGCAGGCGCTCGGCCATGGCCAGGTGGTCGAAGCGGCGTGAGCGGCGCGGTACGGCCATCGCGACCGGCCGGGTGACGCTCAGGACGTGCTCGAGTTCGTGCTCGCGCAGCGCCGGCAGGGCCACCACCGGAGGCGCGCCGAGCCGGATCAGGGCGAGCGTGGTGACCACGTGCTCCAGGCCGTTGGGCAGCTGGACCAGCACATGGTCGCCGCGGCCGATGCCGATGCCGCGCAGCCGGGACGCCGCCGTGTCGACGGCGACGGCGAGTTCGCCGTACGTGAGGCGGTGCGCGCCGTCGACGACGGCGCAGCGGTCCGGGTGGGCCGCCGCCGCGCCGAGCGCCACGTCGGTGAGGAGCTCGGGCCGCCACCAGCCGCGCCGGCGGTACTCCTCGGCGCGCTCGGCGGGGACGCGCACGATGCCGCCGGTCACCGGGCGCCCTCTGCGGCGGCTCCGGCCCCGGCCTCGTCCCCGCTTCCGGCCGCGTTCCCCGTCTCCCGGTCGATGACTCCGGCCAGCTCGGTCAGGGAGTAGTCGTGCCGGTCCCAGAGGTCGACCTGCGCGCGCAGCCGCTCCTCGATCTCCAGCTCCAGCTGGGCGGTCTCGGTGGAGTCCAGGGCGAGACCGGACCGCAGGCGGCAGCCGGGTGTCAGCTCGTCCTCCTCCACGCCCAGCTCCATGAGAATGCTGCGCAGTTCATCGAGAGTCGCGTTCACAGAACCTCCTGGAGAAGGGCTTTCTCCGCGTGGGCTTTTGACGGTAAACCGGAAGCCGAGCGGCCTTAATTCACGTGATGTGCCGTCATGCTAGCGCCCCGCCTGTTGCGATATTCCTCGGTCGCGCGGGAGTTCCGTACCTCTTTAGCGTCCGATATCCGACCGACTGGCGAACTTTAAGTTCGGTTTTAGGGCGCTCGATTACGTTGTTTCTCTCGGACAAATTCGTTCGCCAGGCTTTCGGTTGGAAGGGCTTGAACAGATGACGGCGGAAGCGAATCCCGTGCCGGTCTCGTCCGGAACGGAGCGCGCGGAGGATGACCTGACCCCGTACGGCGGGGTGGTGGCCGATGCGGCCTGGCGCGATGAGGTGCTGCGGCTCGCCGAACAGCACAACGCGGTGATCCTGGCGCACAACTACCAGCTCCCGGAGATCCAGGAGATCGCCCACCACGTGGGCGACTCCCTCGGCCTGAGCCGGATCGCCGCCGAGTGCGACGCCGACACGATCGTCTTCTGCGGCGTCCACTTCATGGCGGAGACGGCGAAGATGCTGGCCCCCGAGAAGCGGGTCATCATTCCGGACGCCAGGGCCGGCTGCTCCCTGGCCGACTCCATCACCGCCGCCGAGCTGCGTGAGTGGAAAGCGGAGCACCCCGGCGCCGTGGTGGTCTCGTACGTGAACACCACCGCCGAGGTGAAGGCGGAGACCGACATCTGCTGCACCTCCTCCAACGCGGTCGAGGTGGTCGAGTCGATCCCGGCCGACCGCGAGGTGCTGTTCTGCCCGGACCAGTTCCTCGGTGCCCACGTCAAGCGGGAGACCGGCCGGCAGAACATGCACATCTGGGCCGGCGAGTGCCATGTGCACGCCGGTATCAACGGGCCGGAGCTGGCCGATCAGGCGGCCGCCAACCCCGACGCCGACCTCTTCGTCCACCCGGAGTGCGGCTGCGCCACCTCCGCGCTGTACCTCGCGGGCGAGGGCATCGTGCCCGAGGAGCGGGTGAAGATCCTCTCCACCGGCGGGATGCTCGACGCGGCCCGCGAGACGGGGGCCCGCTCCGTCCTGGTCGCCACCGAGATCGGGATGCTGCACCAACTGCGCAAGGCCGCACCGGAGATCGACTTCCGGGCCGTCAACGAGCGTGCCTCCTGCCGATACATGAAGATGATCACGCCGGCCGCGCTGCTGCGCGCGCTGCGCGAGGGCGCCGACGAGGTGCACGTGGACCCGGAGGTGGCCGCTCGCGGCCGGGAGTCCGTGCGGCGGATGATCGCCATCGGCCGGCCGGGCGGTGGCGAATGACCGATCCGCGCTGGGAGGCTCGCGCGGACCTCGTGGTGGTGGGGACCGGCGTAGCAGGCCTCACCGCCGCGCTCACCGCCGTCGAACTCGGGCTGCGCGTCCTGGTGGTGACCAAGGGCGGGCTCGGCGACGGCAACACCCGCCATGCCCAGGGCGGCGTGGCCGTCGTGCTGCCGGCCGCGCACGAGCCCGGGGACACGGTCCTGCGGCACGCCCGGGACACCTGTGTGGCCGGAGCCGGACTCTGCGAACAGGACGCCGTCGCACAGATCGTCACGCACGGTCCGGACGCCGTCGAGCGGCTGCGCCGGACCGGCGCCCGGTTCGACACCGACGACGAGGGCGCCCTCGCCCGTACCCGCGAGGGCGGTCACAGCGCCTTCCGCATCCTCCGCGCCGGCGGCGACGCCACCGGCGCGGAGGTGGAGCGGGCCCTGCTGGCGGCCGTCCGTGACCGCCGCGTCGCCGTGCTGACCGGACACAGCGCCCTGGACGTGCTGCGCACGCCCGGCGGCGCGGTGGCGGGTCTCGCGGTGCTCGACAGCGCCGCCGTGCCGGGCCTGATCAGCGCCCCGGCCGTGCTCCTCGCCACCGGCGGCCTCGGCCGGCTCTATCAGGCGACGTCCAACGCGGAGGGCGCCACCGGCGACGGACTCGCCCTGGCGCTGCGCGCGGGAGCGAGTCTGGCGGACCTCGAATTCGTCCAGTTCCACCCGACCGTGCTGTTCACCGGCCCCGGCGCACGCGGCCGCCGGCCGCTGGTCACCGAGGCCGTACGGGGCGAGGGCGGCGTCCTGCTCGACACCAGGGGAGAGCGGGTGATGGCCGGCCTGCACCCGCTCGCCGACCTCGCCCCGCGCGACGTGGTGTCCGCCGCCATCACCCGCCGGATGGCGGAGACGGGCAGCGACCACGTCCTGCTCGACGCCACCCACCTCGGGCCGGAGGCCTTCCGGCGCCGGTTCCCGACCGTCCACGCCATGTGTGCCGCCGCCGGCGTCGACCCGTCGCGCGAGCCCATACCGGTCGCGCCCGCCGCCCACTTCGCCTGCGGCGGAGTCGTGGCGACCGTCGACGGCCGCACCGAGGTGCCCGGCCTGTACGCGGCCGGCGAGGTCGCGCGTACCGGACTGCACGGAGCCAACCGGCTCGCCTCCAACAGCCTTCTCGAAGGGCTCGTGGTGGGGGAGCGGGCGGCGCGGGCGGCCGCGGCCGATCTCCGCGACCGCACCCCGGCCGGTCCGGACGCCGCCGCGTGGCCGGACCGCGCCGCGGCCGCGGCGGTGGCGGACCGTGCCGTCCTGCAGCGGGCGATGACCCGCCACGCGGGCATCGGCCGCACCGCGGCCGGCCTCGCGGAGGCCGCCGGCACCGTCGCCGCCGTCTCCCACCGGCGCCCGCTCGACTCGGCCCGGGCGGTCGAGGACGCGGCGCTCACGCTGGTGGCCGACGCCCTCCTCGCCGCCGCGGCCGAGCGCCGCGAGACCCGCGGCTGCCATGTGCGCACCGACTTCCCCGGCACCGACGACACCGCCTGGGGCCGCTCGACGACCGTGCGCCTGGACCGGGCCACCGGACGGCCGGTCGTCAACCGTCCCGTTCCCGTGGGAGGAGCAGCATGATCGCCGAGGTCTGGTCGCCCGCGACCGACGAGCGGCTTCGCGCCGTCGGTGTCGACGTCGAGGACGCCCGTCGCGTGGTCGTCACCGCGCTGGAGGAGGACCTCCGCTACGGTGCCGACGCCACCACCGACGCCACCGTGCCCGCCGACGCCGTCACCGAGGCGGTGGTCGGCTCCCGGCAGGCCGGAGTGCTCGCCGGCCTGCCGGTGGCGCTCGCCGTGCTCGACCTCGTCACCGGGGGACGGTTCGAGGTCGCCGAGTGCCGGGCGGACGGCGACCGGCTCCGCCCCGGTGACGTGGCGCTCCGCGTGACCGCCCCCACCCGCGAACTGCTCGTCGCCGAGCGCACCATGCTCAACCTGCTGTGCCACCTCTCGGGCATCGCCACCCTCACGGCCCGGTGGACCGACGAGCTGGCGGGCACGCGCTGCACGGTCCGGGACAGCCGCAAGACCCTGCCGGGCCTGCGCCTCCTCGAGAAGTACGCGGTGCGCCGCGGTGGCGGCGCGAACCACCGCCTCGGCCTCGGCGACTCGATCCTGATCAAGGACAACCACATCGTCGCCGCCGGCTCGGCGGGCGCCGCGCTGCGCGCCGCCCGCGCCCACGCCGGCCACCTGCCCTGCGAGATCGAGGTGACCACCCTCGACGAGCTCGACGAGGTGCTGGCCCTCGGCGCCGACGAGGTGATGCTGGACAACTTCACCGTCGAGCAGTGCGCCGAGGCGGTCCGCCGCCGCGACGCCGCGGGCGCCCGCACCCGCCTGGAGGCCTCCGGCGGCCTCACCCTCGACGTCTGTGCCGCGTACGCCCGCACCGGCGTCGACCTGCTCGCCGTCGGCGCGCTGACCCACTCGGCGCCCGCCCTTGACCTGGGGCTGGACTTCGCCCCCCACACCGAAGGAGGAGAGGGGCAGCGATGAGCCGACGTGACACGGCCACCGCCGACACCGACACCGCCGACCGCCCCGCCGACGCCCCCGACGACCGCATCGCGGTGGTCGGCATCGGCTGCCGGTTCCCCGGCGCCGACGGACCCGAGGCGTTCTGGCGCAATCTGCGCGACGGCACCGAGAGCGTCACCTTCTTCGACGACCGGCAACTGGCGGCCGCGGGCGTGCCCGAGGCGCTGCGCGCCGACCCCGCCTTCGTCGCGGCCCAGGCCGTGCTCGAGGACGAGTTCGGCTTCGACGCGGGCCTCTTCGGGATCAACCCCCGGGAGGCGGACATCATGGATCCGCAGCACCGGCTGATGCTGATGTGCGCCTGGGAAGCCCTCGAGGACAGCGGACGCCGCCCCGACCGGCTCGGCGGCAAGGTCGGCGTCTTCGCCGGCGGTTACCGCAGCGACTACCTCCGGCACGTGCGAACCGACGGGGACGCGGCCGCGGAGTTCGCCCGCGACGTCGCCAACGACAGCGACTACCTGGCGACCCGCGTCTCGTACAAACTCAACCTGACCGGCCCGTCGATGACCGTGCAGACGGCCTGCTCCACCTCGCTGGTCGCGGTGCACCTCGCCTGCCAGAGCCTGCTCCTCGGTGAGTCCGACACGGCCCTGGCCGGCGGTGCCACGGTCCGCTCGGGCCATCAGCGGGGCTACGTCTTCCAGCGCGGCGGCATCCTCTCCTCCGACGGGCACTGCCGCGCCTTCGACGCCGCAGCCGAGGGCACCGTCATCGGTGACGGCGTGGGCGTCGTCGTGCTGCGCCGGCTGGCCGACGCCCTCGCCGACGGCGACCCGATCCGGGCCGTGATCCTCGGCTCCGCCGTCGGCAACGACGGCGCCGCCCGGGTCGGCTTCACCGCCCCGGGCGTGCAGGGCCAGTCCGAGGTCGTCCGCACCGCCCTGGAACGCGCCGGAGCCCATCCCCACACCATCGGCTACGTCGAGACGCACGGCAGCGGCACGCCGCTGGGCGACCGCATCGAGGTCGACGCGCTCGACCGGGCCTTCCGTGCCGCGGGCTGGCGCGAGGGCGGCTGCGCGCTCGGTTCGGTCAAGACGAACATCGGGCACACGCACGCCGCCGCCGGCATCGCCGGTCTGATCAAGACGGTCCTCGCGCTCCAGCACCGGATGCTGCCGCCGACCCTGCACTTCGAGCGGCCCAACCCGCGCATCCGCTTCACCCGCACCCCCTTCCGGGTCAACGCCGAACTCACCCCCTGGACGGCCGAGTCCGGCCCGTTGCGGGCCGGAGTGAGCTCCTTCGGCCTGGGCGGTACGGGCGCGCACGTCGTCCTGGAGCAGGCACCGGAGCCGGCCCCCGTCCAGAAGGACCGGCCGGACCGGGCCGAGCCCCGTGCCGACTGGCACCTGCTGCCGGTCTCCGCCCGCACCCCGGAGGGCGCCGAGCAGGCGGCCGAGCGGCTGGCCGGACACCTCGCGGACCGGCCCGACCTGCGGCTCGCCGACGTGGCCCGGACCCTCCAGCACGGCCGGAGCCCCTTCCCGCACCGGCGGATCGCCCTCGCCCGCGACCTGGACGGGGCCGTCGCCGCACTGCGCGGTGGGTCCGCCGACGCCCTCTTCGCCGGCCGGGCGGCGGACGACGCTCCGCCGGTCGCCTTCCTCCTGACCGGTCTGGGCGACCAGTACCCCCAGATGGGGCGTCAGCTCTACGAGACCGAACCGGTCTTCCGCGCCGAGGTGGACCGCTGCGCGGCGCTGCTGAAGGAGCGGTGCGGCATCGATCTGCCCGCCGCGCTCTACCCCGGGCCCGCCCCCGCCGACGAGCCGGACCAGGGTCCCGACCTGCGCAGACTGCTCGGCCGCGGGGCGGACCCGGTCGCCGGGCTGAGCGAGACCGAGCAGGCCCAGCCGGCCCTGTTCGTCGTGGAGTACGCGCTGGCGAGGCTGCTTGAGCACTGGGGGGTCCGGCCGGACGCCCTCATCGGCTACAGCCTCGGCGAGTACGTCGCGGCCTGCCTCTCGGGCGTCCTCACCCTGGAGGACGCGCTGACCCTGGTGGCCGCGCGGGCCGCACTGATCGGCCGGCTCGCGCCCGGAGGGATGCTCGCGGTGCCGCTGCCCGAGTCGAGGGTCCGCCCGCTGCTCGGCGACCGGCTCTCGCTCGCCGCGGTCAACGGCACGGACCTGTGCGTCCTGTCCGGAGAACCGGACGCGATCGCCGCCGTCGAGGCCGCCCTGGCTGCCGAGGGCGTCGCCGCCCGCCGGCTGAACGCCTCGCGCGCCTTCCACTCCGTCATGATGGAACCGCTCGTCGACGAGTTCACCCGGCTGGTCGCCGGCTTCGCGCTCAAGCCGCCGTCCATTCCGTACCTGTCCAACGTGACCGGTGACTGGATCACGGACGAGCAGGCCACCGACCCCGGCTACTGGGCACGGCACCTGCGCGAGCCGGTCCGGTTCGCCGACGGCGTCCGCAAGCTCTGGGCGGAGCCGGACCGCGTCCTCCTGGAAGTCGGCCCCGGCTCCACGCTCGGCGGCATCGCCCTGCGCAACCGCCCCGCCGAGGACACCACTGCCCACCTGGTGCTCGCCACGCTGCCCCCGTCCTTCGACCGGCGGCCCGCGGCCGCCTTCCTGCGCGGCACGCTCGGCAAGCTCTGGCTCGCCGGGGTCCCGGTGCGGTGGCCCGCCATCGACAGCGGCCCGGCCCGGGTCGCCCTTCCCACCACCCCCTTCGACCTGCGCGAGCACCGCGTCACGCCCCGCTGGGAGACCGAACAGGCTCCGTCGGCGGCCCCCGCGCTCGTCCGCAAGGAGAACCTCGCCGAGTGGTTCTCCGTACCGGGCTGGGAACCGCTGCCGCCCCTGCTCACCGGGACCGGCGCCGCCGGCGAGCCCGCCGACTGGCTGGTGTTCCTCGACGACCAGGCGGTCGGCGACCACGTCGTCGCCCGGCTGACCGGACGCGGACACCGTGTGGCGACGGTCCGGCCCGGCGACGCCTGGCAGGACCTGGGCGACGGGCGCTACACCGTACGGCCCGACCGCGCCGAGGACTACGCCGCCCTGCTGCGCGAGCTCGACCGGGCCGCCGCACTGCCGCGGCACATCGTGCACTGCTGGACGGTGACCGACCCGGACGGCGCCCCGGACCCCGACGAGCTCCGGTGGCGGACCTTCGACAGCCTGCTGCTCCTGGCCCAGGCGCTCGGCGGGACCGGCGCCGGCGTCGAGGCCGACGTCACGGTCGTCTCCAGCGACCTGCACCCGCTGCACGGCAGCGGTTCGCAGCCGGGCAAGGCCCTGCTGCTCGGCCCCACCCAGGTCTGGCCCCGCGAGTCGGCCGGCGTCGCCTGCCGCAGCGTGGACATCAGCCTCACCGCCCCCGCGAGCCGCCGTGACGTCACCCGGGCCCTGGACGCCCTCGTGGCGCAACTGCACCGGCCGGTCACCGACCACCAGATCGCGCTGCGCGGTACCGGCCGCTGGCGGCGGGTGTTCCTGCCCGCCCCGGTCGACGGCACGGAGCAGCGCAATCCCCGGCTGCGCCCGGGCGGCACCTACCTGATCACCGGCGGCCTGGGCGGCATGGCCCTGGAGCTGGCCGGGCACCTGGCCCGGACGGTCGGCGCCAACCTGGTGCTGCTCGGCCGGCACGGGCTGCCGCCCCGCGAGGAGTGGGACGCCCTGACCGCCGGGACCGGCGCGGACCCCACGCTCGTCCGGCGGATCGAGCGGGTACGGCGCCTCGAGGAGTCCGGCGGCCGGGTCGAGGTCGTCCGCGCCGACATCACCGACGGCCCGGCCGTGGCCGCGGCGATGCGGCGCGCCGTGGAGCGCTTCGGGACCGTGCACGGTGTCGTGCACGCCGCGGGAGTGCCCGGCGGCGGCCTGATGCAGCTCAAGGACCCGGCGGCGGCCGCCGAGGTGCTCGCGCCCAAGGTGCAGGGCACGCTCGCGCTCCTCGACGCCTGCCGTGAGGTCGCGGCGGACCTGGACTTCGTCGTCCTGTGCTCCTCCCTGCTGTCCGTCACCGGCGGGCTCGGGCAGGTGGACTACTGCGCGGCCAACGCCTTCCTCGACGCCGTCGCCCACCACCACGACGCCCTCGGCGACTTGCCGGTCACGGCGGTCGACTGGGACGCCTGGCGCGAGGTCGGCATGGCCGAGCGCACGGTCGGCGGGTCCACCGGGGCGAACCCCGGCGGCGGCGCCGCGGAGACCGGCCATCCGCTGCTCCCGCGTCGGCTCACCGCCACCGAGCGGCACGCGGTCTACGCGGCCGATTTCAGCGCCGACCGCAGCTGGCTCGTCGACGAGCACCGCATGCTGGGCCACCCGGTCGTCCCCGGCACCGGTCACCTGGAACTGGTCCGGGCGGCGGTGGCCGAGCACTCCGGCCGGGAGCCGCGGGAGCTGTCGGACATCACCTTCCTCTCCCCGATCGTGGTGGACGAGAACCGGCCCCGCGAGGTCCGGGTGGTGCTCGACCGCACCGCGGACGCCTACACGTTCTCCGTGGCCAGCCGGTACGACGGCAAGGCCGCCTGGCAGCTCAACTCCACCGGCGAGGTCACCGTCGGCGACCGGGCGGACCGGCCGGCCCCCGGACGCCTGGACATCGCGGCCATGACCGGGCCGGACGGCCTGCGCCCGGTGGAACGCCCGGTGCACGAGGGCCCGATGGGCTTCGCGGGCCGCTCACTCTGCCTGGAACGGATGTACGCCGGCGACCGGGAGTACCTGGCCCTGCTCGCCCTGCCGGAGCGGTACGCCCACGAGGTGCCGGAACTGGCCCTCCACCCGTCCCTGATGGACCTCGCCACCGCCTTCGTCGGGGTGCACGCGGCGGCGGAGTTCCGCATCCCCATCTCGTACGGCCGCGTCACCCAGTACGCCCCGCTCACCGCCCGCGTCTACAGCCACCACCGCTACGCCGTGGCCGACGACCCGGCACTGGAGACCCTCTCCGCCGACGTGACGCTCAGCGACGAGGACGGCCGGGTGCTGGTCGTCGTCGAGGGATTCGTCCTGAAGCGGACCGGCGACCTCACCGAGCGGCTCGCGGGCCTGCGCGACGGTACGTCCGAGGAGATCGTCGGCTACCGCTTCGCCGAGGACGGGCAGGAGCGCGAGGCACCGGGCGTCGCCTTCCTGCGGCAGCAGCTGGCGCAGGGAATCCGGCCGGACGAGGGCGTCGCCGCCTTCGACCGGATCGTGGCGGCCGCCCCGGGCCCCCAGGTCGCCGTGTGCACCCAGGACCTGGACGCGGTCATGGCCCAGGTGATCGCCGAGGGCGCCGGGCCGCGGGAGGCCGCCGACGGCGGTGCTCCGGCCGGGCCCGCCCACCCCCGGCCGCACCTGATGACCCCGTACACCGCCCCGCGCGGGGACACCGAGAGCGCGCTGGCCGCGCTCTGGCAGGAGCTGCTCGGCCTGGACCGGGTCGGCGCGCACGACGACTTCTTCGAGCTCGGCGGGCACTCCCTGCTGGGCATCCAGCTCGCGGCGCGGCTGCGCACGGAGCTGGGCGTCGACGTGGCCGTCGGCACCGTCTTCAACGCGCTCACGGTGGCCGGTCTCGCCACGGTCGTGGACCGGCTGAAGGAGGAGGCCCGGTGACGGCCGCCCGGCCGCAGGCCGGCCCGCAGCTCGAACGGAACGACAACGGCATGGAGGAGAACATGGAAGCGCTGCGCGCGGTGGGTGTGGCCGGCGCCGGAGTGATGGGCCGCGAGGTGGCCCAGGTGCTGTCCCAGCACGGACTGCGGGTCGTCCTCGTCGACGTCTCCGAGGAGGCGCTGGACGGGGCCCGCGAGGCCATCGAGCAGAAGGTCCGCTTCCAGCGGCTGCTGGGCGCCGGCGGGCCGGAGGTCCCCGTGGCCGAGGTGCTGGAGCGCATCACCTTCGCCACCGACTACCGCGGGTTCACCGAGGTGGACTTCGTCATCGAGAACGTCACCGAGGACTGGGAGACGAAGCGCCGGGTGTACGCGGAGATCGACCGGCTCTGCCCGGAGCACGCCGTCTTCGCGGTGAACACCTCCTGCATCCCGATCACCAAGGTCGGCGGCGCGGTCTCCCGCCCGGACCGGGTCATCGGCACCCACTTCATGAACCCGGTCACGCAGAAGCCGGTCGTCGAGGTCATCCGGGGGCACCACACCTCCGAGGCGACCATCGCCACCACACAGCGGCTGCTCGCGGCCATGGGCAAGGAGGGCATCGTCGTCAACGACGCCCCCGGCTTCGTGTCCAACCGCGTGCTCATGCTGACCATCAACGAGGCGGCCTTCCTCCTCCAGGACGGCGTCAGCACCGTCGAGGACGTCGACCGGATCTTCAGGACCTGCTTCGGCCACACGATGGGGCCGCTGGAGACGGCCGACCTCATCGGCCTCGACACCATCCTGCTCTCGATCGAGGGCCTGTACGAGAGCTTCGCCGACAGCAAGTACCGGCCCTGCCCGCTGCTGCAGCGGATGGTCCACGCCGGTCTGCACGGCCGCAAGAGCGGCCGCGGCTTCTACGACTACGGCGGGCGGCCCGCCGCCTGACGCGGCCCGCCGCCTGACGCGGCCCGCCCTCCCCTTCTCACCCGCACACCCGCACAGAGAGGTCCCGATGGACGCCATCAAGTCCGCCACCAGGGAATTCATCGGCAAGTACGTACGCAACCGCGAACTCGCCGACAGCGACGACCTGTTCGCCACCGGCTTCGTGAACTCGCTCTTCATCATGCAGCTGGTGATGTTCGTCGAGAGCGAGCTGGCGACCCCGGTCGCCGACGAGGACCTCCAGATGGACAACTTCCGCAGCGTGGACGCCGTGGCCGCCTTCGTGGCGCGCAAGGCCGCGGCCACGCCGACCGCCTGACGACCACGGGGTAGCGCGATGCAGTTGACGGCGCGGCAGGAGAGCCTGTTCGCGGAAGCCCGGTCGTACGTGGCGGCGGAGATCGCCCCGTACGCCGGGGCATGGGACGAGAACGAGGCCGTGCCCGAATCGGCCGTCGCCGGCTTCGCCGCGCGCGGCCACCTCGGCGCACTGGTGCCTCGGGAGTACGGAGGCACCGGGCTCGACGCGGTCTCCTTCGGCCTGCTGAACGAGGCCGTCGGACACGGCTGTTCGTCGATGCGCAGTCTGCTCACCGTGCACAGCATGGTGGTGCACGCGGTGACCCGCTGGGGCGGCGAGCGGCAGCGCGCCCACTGGCTGCCCCGGCTCGCCACCGGCGAGAGCATCGGCGCCTTCGGGCTCTCCGAGTCCGAGGCCGGCAGCGACGCCGGGCGGCTGCGCACCACCGCGGAACGCCTGCCGGAGGGCGGCTACACCCTCACGGGCGGCAAGAAGTGGACCACCTTCGGACAGCGGGCCGACGTCTTCCTGGTGTTCGCCCGGCTCGACGGGCAGATCACCGCGTTCCTCGTCGGACGCGACGCCCCCGGCCTCGAGGTCGTCCCGGTCACCGGCATGCTCGGCACCCGGGCCTCCCTCCTGGCCGAACTGCGGATGGACGACTGCCGGGTGCCGGCCGACGCCCTCGTGGGACGGCCCGGCTTCGGACTGTCGGCGGTGGCCACCAGCGCGCTGGACATCGGCCGCTACAGCGTGGCGTGGGGGTGCGTCGGCCTGCTCGCCGCGTGCGCCGACGCCGCCACGGCGCACGCGGACCGGCGCGTCCAGTTCGGCCGGCCGCTGGGCGAGCACCAGCTGGTGCGCCGCATGATCGCCGACATGGTCACCGACACGACCGCGGCCCGGCTGCTCTGCCTGCGGGCGGGGCAGCTGAAGGACGCGGGCGATCCGGCCACCGTGGACGCGACCTGGATGGCCAAGTACTTCGCCTCCGTCAAGGCGTTCCGCGCGGCGGCGGACACCGTACAGATCTTCGGGGCCGCGGGCTGCGCCGAGGGCCACCCGGCCCAGCGCATGCTCCGGGACGCCAAGATCATGGAAATCATCGAGGGAAGCACCCAAGTGCAGCAGGACTACCTGGCGCAGGCCGCCCTGCGGGAGCGTGCCGCATGAGCGAGACCGGCAGGACCGTGAAGACCGGCAAGACCGTGAAGTGCGTGGTGTGGGACCTGGACCACACCGTCTGGGACGGAGTCCTCCTGGAGGACGGGCAGGTCACGCTGCGGCCCGGCGTCGCCGACGCCATCCGGACCCTGGACGAGCGCGGCATCCTCCACTCGATCGCCAGCCGCAACGACCACGCCGCCGCCATGGCCCGGCTCGAAGAGCTCGGCCTGGCCGAGTACTTCCTGCACCCGCAGATCAACTGGGGTGCCAAGTCGGCGTCCGTGCGGTCCGTGGCCGAGGCGCTGAACATCGGCCTGGACACCGTCGCGTTCATCGACGACCAGCCCTTCGAGCGCGACGAGGTCTCCTTCGAACTCCCGCAGGTGCGGTGCCTGGACGCGGACGCGCTGCCCGGACTGACCCGGATGCCGGAGCTGATGCCGCGCTTCGCGACGGACGACTCCCGGCGCCGCCGCGAGATGTACCGGGCGGACCAGGTCCGCAAGGACGCCGAGGAGAGGTTCGACGGAGCCCAGGACGAGTTCCTGGCCCGCCTGGACATGCGGTTCGAGATCGCCCCCGCGGGCGCGGCGGACCTGCAGCGCGCCGAGGAACTGACCGTCCGCACCAACCAGTTGAACACGACCGGAGTCACGTACTCGTACGAGGAGCTCGACGCCTTCCGCACCTCGGACCGGCACCTGCTGCTCACCGCCTCCCTGACCGACCGGTACGGACCGTACGGCACCATCGGTCTCGCCCTGGTGGAGAAGGGGGAGGAGGACTGGCACCTCCGGCTGCTGCTGATGTCCTGCCGGGTGATGTCACGCGGCGTGGGCACCGTGCTGATCAACCACGTCAAGCGGCTGGCCCGGGACGCCGGCGCCCGGCTGATCGCGGACTTCGTGCCCACCGATCGCAACCGGATGATGTACGTCTCCTTCAAGTTCAACGGCTTCGAGGAGATCTCCCGCGAGGACGGTCTGGTGCGGTTCGCCGCCGACCTGTCGTCCATCCCGCCGGACCCTGCCCACCTCGACGTCCGGGCAGCCGGCTGACCGGCCGACCGGCCGCGGGGGGCGGCCCACCGGGCCGGCCCCCCCTCGCCCCTAACCCGTTCGCCAGTGCCATTTCCCCAGGGCCGGGACCCCCCCCCCCGCCCCCCCCCCCCCTCGCGGCGGGGGCCGGCGGGTGCGCGCCCGACCGGCCGCGGGGGCCGGCCATCGGGCCGGCCCCCGCTTCGCCATATCCCTTTCCGCATGTCCCTTTCCGCATGTCCGTTTCCGCACACCGAGGACACATGATGACTCTTTCCCAGAAGAAGGCCCTGGTCACCGGAGGCTCCCGCGGCATCGGCCGCGGGGTCGTCGAGCGGCTCGCCGCCGAGGGCGCCGACGTGGCCTTCACCTACCGCGAGCGCGAGGCCGAGGCCAAGGAGGTCGTGGCGGCGGTCGAGGCCGCGGGGCGCGCCGCGTACGCCATCCGCGTGGACCTGACCGAGGTCGCCGAGGTGCGCCGCACCATGGCGGAGGCGCACCGCCTGCTCGGCGGCCTGGACATCCTGGTGAACAACGCCGCCGCGGCGGCCACCGCCACGCGTATCGACGCCGTGACGGAGGAGGAGTTCGACGGGGCGATGGCGGTCAACGCCCGGGCCGTGTTCTTCGCCCTCCAGGAGGCGTCGCGGCTGATGAACGACGGCGGCCGCATCATCAACCTCTCGACCGCCAACACCGCGCTGCCGGTGCCGGGTGTGTCGCTGCACGCCGGCAGCAAGGCCGCCGTCGAGCAGTACACCCGTGTGGCGGCCCAGGAGTTCGGCCCGAGGGGCATCACCGTCAACGTGATCTCGCCGGGTGCCACCGACACCGAGCTGCTGCGGGCCAACATCACCCAGGAGGGCCTGGAGCTGGCCGTCCGGATGACGCCGCTGGGCCGGATCGGCGAGCCCGCGGACATCGCCGGTGTGGTGGCCTTCCTCTGCGGCCCGGACGGCGGCTTCGTCAGCGGCCAGAACCTGCGTGTGACCGGCGGCATGGTCTGACCACCGCGCCGCACGACGAGAGCCCGACCGGGTCCGAGGACCGGTCGGGCTCTTCGCTGTCCGGGCGCGGCCTCAGGCCGGGCTCAGCTCCTCGGCGGCGGGTTCTCCGGTCGCCGGTTCCCCGGAGGCCGGTTTCCCGGAGGCCGCCGCGCGGTCGTCGCGCCGGGCCGCCACGCGGTCCCGCAGCAGCCGCACCCGCCGCGAGAGCGCCCGGTAGTCCGCGTCGCGGACGAGCACGGCGTCGACGGCCATCATGGCGAGGCCGAACGTCATCAGGCCCATGCCGGCCATGATGCCGATGTGCATCCCGGCGATGCCCAGCACGACCGCCTCGCGGAACCGGCGGCGGGAGGTGAGCACCGCCGGGAGGACGAGCAGCTGCACCACGACGGCGAAGTAGCTGACGAGCGTCGTCAGGACCAGACTGTCCATCAGCTGGGGGAAGGTCGAGCTGTAGGTGTACTGCCAGACGTGACTGATGTAGTAGAGCGCCGTGCCCTCCTGCCACTGCGGTGCGGCCACCTTCCACAGCGCGGAGACGACGTAGACCACGCACGCCTGGAAGACGATCAGCACCGCCGCCGTGTTGTGCAGCGAGGTCCGCAGATGCGGCTCGCCGGCGCGCCGCTCGAGCCGCGCGCGGACGCGCTTGGCCAGCGGGCTGAAGTGGGCGTTGACCGTGGCGCCCATCAGCAGGATCAGCACGATGCCGGTGAGCGCGTCGCCGCCCTCCCACATCGTGTAGTTGCGGTGGTAGAGGGAGGTCATGAACACCGCGTGGACCACCGTCAGGCCGCGCGAGCCGAGCACGGTCCAGGCGAGCGAGACCAGCAGTCCGGCGAAGTACACGAGGTCGAACCAGGTGTCGCCGTCGCTGAGCGCGTACAGCGAGAAGATGTGGCCGTCCCCGGTCAGCGCCTTGAAGGCCGCGAAGCCGGAGTAGCTGTCCGGCCCCCACAGGAACGCGCGGTAGGGGATGTTGGAGACGTAGTACAGCGTGGTGCTCAGGCCCAGCAGGATGCGGCAGAGCGAGAGGCCGACGAGGTACTTCGGGTGGCTGGACACACCGCGCAGCGCACGCGCGGCGGAGGTCTTCAGTCGGTCCATGGCTGGGCTCCAGGCCGGTAGTCGAACCAGCCGAGGTCGGTGAAGACCTCGGAGCGGGGGTCCTCGGGCGAGTGGCGCACGTCGAAGCGCTTGACGGGGGTGTACGTGTAGTAGGCGCGCAGCCGGGTGACCCGGCCGTCCAGGTGGAGCTCGTCCACCAGCGGCGACAGCACGGTGGCGGTGTCCGTCCTGGCCGCCTCCCGCAGGGCCGTCAGCTCGTTCTGCTGACCGGAGAAGTCGGCGAGCGCCTTCTTCCGCGCCTCGTCGACGGCTGCCTCCTTGTCGTGCAGGCTGCCGAGCTCGACGCCGAGGTACAGGCCGACCGCGCCCATGCGGTTCGGGGCGATCCGGATCTCGCGGGCGGTGCCGGCCATCGTGCGGGACAGCGACGCCGGCTCGGTGGTGTGCCTGCCGGTCGCGTTCTCGTACTCGACCTGGTAGAAGACCTCGCCGTTGTAGTCCACCGAGTACGGCGCGAGGAGCATCCAGCTCTGCCGGAAGTAGGTGTCGGCGACCGGGGCGACCGCCTTGTAGGCCTGGGTCCGCGCGGGCGAGACCGGGGCGTTGACGATGAGCGTCATGGCGACGAAGGCCAGGCCGAGCAGCGGCGGCAGCCCCATGCTCAGCAGTCTCCACCGGCCGACGCCGGTGCGTGGTTCCGTCATGACCGGGGCTCCTGCTCCTGCGCGGCGGGGCGGGGGGCGGCGCTGCCGCCGATGCCCCAGCGGTGGGCCGGGACCGGGGTGAGGACCACCCAGGTCTGGTCCCGGATGTCCTCGCCGAACACGTTCACCGTCGCCTGGGTGAGCTGTTCGACCAGGTCCCGCTCGGTCTGCTCGGTCAGGCGCTGTTCGAAGATCTTGACCTCGATGAAAGGCATGGTGGTTCCTGTCTGTTCAGACGGCGGCGGCAGTGCCGCCGCGGGGGTTCGCGGCCGTGCCCGTGACGGCGGTGAGGCCCGCGGTCAGGGCGTCGACGAGATGGTCGACCTGGGAGTCGAGCAGTCCGGGGTGGCAGGGCAGGTTCATGTGCTGCTCGAACCAGAGCCGTTCGGCGACGGGGCACTCGCCGGGGCCGTGCCCGCGGAACCGCCATTCCGGCGTCAGATGCAGCGGGAAGTAGCGCAACTGGGCCTCCACGCCCCGCGCGTCGAGGTCGCGCAGCAGGGCGTCGCGCATCTCCCGGTCGTGTACGAGGAAGGTGTAGAGGTGGTACGCGTGGCCGACGCCCTCCGGCGCGGAGACCGGCCGGGCGGCGCCGGGGAAGGCCGCGACGACCTCGTCGAGCCTGCGGGCGATCTGCCGGCGGCGGGCCACCAGCTCGTCCAGCCGGTCCAGTTGGGCCAGGCCCACCGCGGCCGACGCCTCGGACATCGTGGCGTTCGTGCCGGCGTTGCGGATGCCGGTGCAGGCGCGGTCGTAGATCTCTTCGGCGAACATCATCCAGGGCAGCGCGGCGGGCGCCTCCGCCGCGTCCGCACCGGGCGGGACGTAGACGCCGTCCACCGTGTTGTCACGGTGCCGGCGCACCCGCTCCGCCCAGTCGTCGCGGTGCAGGGTGATCATGCCGCCCTCGCCGAGACTGGTGATGTTCTTGGTGGAGTGGAAGCTGAAGGCCGCGATGTCGGCCAGCGAACCGGGCCGGCGGCCGTGGTAGGTGGCGCCGAGCGCGTGGGCGCTGTCCTCGATCACCGTGATGCCGCGAGGCCGGGTGAGTCCCATGATGGCGTCCATGTCCGCCGGGCAGCCGCCGTAGTGGACGAGGATCACGGCCCGGGTCCGGTCGGTGATCAGCGGCTCGAGCGCGGCCGGGTCCATGTTCAGGGTGAGCGGGTCGATGTCGCAGAACCGGACGGTGACGTCCAGGTCGAGCAGCGGCTGGATGCTGGCCTGGAAGGTCTGCGGCGTCACCACGACCTCGTCGCCCGGGGCCAGGTCGAGCAGCCGGATGGCGATCTCCAGGGCCACCGTCCCGCTGGTCACCGACAGGGCGTGCCGGGCGCCGACGTGGCGGGCGAAGGCCTGCTCGAAGGCCTCCCGCCACCCCCCGGCGGAGAGCGGGGCGTCGGAGGAGACGAGCCGCCCCAGGACGTCCAGTTCGCGATCGCCGATGACGCTGCCTCGGCGGCCGCCCGGCACGACGTAGCGTTGCTGCATACGGAGGTACCCCCATGACGGAAAGGCGTCCCGCGCCGTGCGGGACGTGGGCTGATGGGTGCCCGCGTGACCGGGCCGGCGGAGCGGGGCACGCGGGCGCGCCCCGGCCGGCGGGTCCGCCGGGGCGGCGGTTCCTGCCGGCCGGGACGGACGCGGTCAGTCGGCTGCGGCCATGCGCTGCGCGAGTTCCGCGGTGAGGGCCTTCTTGTCGACCTTGCCGAGCCCGGTCAGCGGGAAGGCGTCGATCAGTTCGAGGCGGTCCGGAAGCTTGTACTCCGCGAGGCCGCGGGCGCGCAGCAGGCGCTTCAGCTCGGGGAGACGCGGCGGTTCGCCGGCCGGCACGACGAAGGCGCAGACCCGTTCGCCCATGACCTCGTCGGGCATCGCGACCACGGCGGCCTGCTGGATCCCGTCGTGCGCGGCGGTGACGTGCCGCTCCACCTCGGTGGCCGAGACCTTGTCGCCGCCGCGGATGACGACGTCCTTGACCCGGCCCTGGACGACCATGTCCCCGTCCTCGGTGAAGCGCACCAGGTCGCCGCTGCGGTAGAAGCCGTCCTCGGTGAACGCGCCGGCGTTGTGCTCCTCGGCGCGGTAGTAGCCGCGCAGGGTGTACGGGCCGCGGGTCAGCAGCTCACCGGTCTCGCCCGGGGCCACGGGCCGGTCCTCCAGGTCCACCACCCGGATCTCGTCGGCGGGGGAGATGGGCCGGCCCTGGGTGGTGAGCACCCGGTCGAGCGGGTCGTCGTAGCGGGTGAAGGTGAGGAGGCCCTCGGCCATGCCGAACACCTGCTGGAGCCGGCAGCCCAGGGCCGGGGTGACCCGGGCGGCCACCTCGGGATGGAGCTTGGCGCTGCCGATCTGCAGCACCGACAGGCTGCTCAGATCCCGCTCGGTCCACTCGGCGGCGTCCAGCCACATGTGGGCGATGGTCGGCACGCAGGAGGTCATGGTGACCCGCTCCCGCTCGATGAGCGCGAAGCACTCGTCCGGGTTCGGCGTCCTCGCGAGCACGACCGTGCCGCCCTTGCTCAGGGTGCCGAGCACGCCCGGGCAGCCCCAGGTGAAGTTGAACTCGACGGGCAGGACGGCCAGGTAGACCGTGTCGCCGTCGAGTTCGCAGATCTCCGAGGCGGCCCGGATCTGGTAGGCGTAGTCCTCGTGGGTCCGCGGGATGAGCTTGGGCAGCGCGGTCGTGCCGCCGGACAGCAGGAAGAACGCGGCGTCCGCCGGGTCCGCGCCGGCCGGCTCGTCCTGGGCCGGGACCGGGGCGGCGGTCGCCGAGAGCTCGTCGAGGGAGCTGTGCGGGCCGGGGTCGCCGAGGACGAAGACCTCGCGCAGGGACGGGACCGAGGCGCGCACCTCCGAGGCCAGTTCGCGGTGGTCGAAGCCCTGATGGACGTCCGGCACCACATAGGCGACGGCACCGGAGTGCGCGCACAGGTGGCTGATCTCGTGGCGCCGGTGCGCCGGCAGCGCGAAGACGGGCAGCGCGCCGAGCCGGAAGAGACCGAAGCAGACGGCGACGAACTCCGGGGTGTTGGGGAGCTGGACCACGACCCGGTCGCCCGCCCGGACGCCGCGCGCGGCGAAGCCGGCCGCCAGCCGGTCCGCCCAGGCGTCGAGTTCGGTGTACGTCACGCGCCGGTCACCGCCGACGAGGGCGGTCCGGTCGCCGTACGTCGCCGCCCAGCCGCGCAGCAGCCGCCCCAGCGTCTCCCCCCGCCAGTATCCGGCCTCCCGGTATGCCGCCGCGGTGGCCTCCGGCCAGGGAACGCATCCGTCCTGCATTTTCAGTCCTTTCTCCTGTCAACACAATCCATGGTTTCCGGGCTGATATTTTGGTGATGCTAACCGAGCCGTCAGAGTTTGGGCACCGTCAATGCCCGACGCTTTAGGGCCCGGCACAACGCGTCAATAGCCCCTTTTAAGAGGCCTTTTAGGGGTGGCGGCTAGGGTTGATTCCCGATTGAGCCGTCAGACGGATCCGAATGGTGCGGTGTGGAAATTGAGTAACCAAGGTGTCATTCCGGGGGACAAGGCGGAGCTGCAGCGGGTGCTCGCCGACCGGCTCGGTGTCAGCACCTCCGAGGTGACGGACGACGTGAATCTCCAGGACCTCGGACTCGACTCGATCGGTGTCATGGGCATCGTGTCGGGCTGGCAGCGAGGCGGCCTCCAGGGCGAGATCGCCGAATTCGCCGCGATGCCCACCCTCAAGGCCTGGTGGGAACTCATCTCCCGGTAGTGCCCGGGGCGGCCCGCCCGGCGGCGCCTGTCATTCCCTCAGCAAGCCATTGGAGTCACGATGCAATTCGGCGTGAATTTCTTTCCCGTTGTCGACCCGGCGAAGAAGAGCGCGAGCGACTACTTCGACGAGGCCCTTCGCCTGGTGAGCCTGGCCGAGGAGCTCGGCTTTGAGCACGCCCAGTGCGTGGAGCACTACTTCTCCCCGTACGGCGGCTACATGCCCGACCCGGTCACCTTCCTCACCGCGGCCGCCGCGCGCACCAGCCGGATCCGCATCGGCACCGGAGCGGTCATTCCCGCCTTCACCCACCCGCTGAAGCTCGCCGGCAAGCTCGCGATGCTGGACAACCTCTCCCACGGGCGGCTCGACGTCGGCTTCGGCCGCGCCTTCCTGCCGCAGGAGTTCGAGGCCTTCGGCATCGACATCGACGAGAGCCGGGCGCGCTTCGCCGAGGGCGTCGAGGTCTGCCGTCGCCTCTGGTCCGAGCAGGACGTGGTCTGGGAGGGCTCCTTCCAGCGGTTCGGCCCCGTCACGATGCTCCCGGAGCCCGTCCAGAAGCCGCACCCGCCCATCTTCATCGCCTCCGCGATGAGCCCGGACTCGTGCGCCGCCGCCGGACGCGCCGGACACCACCTCCAGGTGGTGCCGTCGGTGACCTCCCGCGAGCAGCTCCAGGCGATGCTGGCGGGCTACCGCGAGGCCTGGCGCGAGGCCGGCCACCCGGGCAGCCCGCGCATCCAGATCAAGTACACGTGCTACGTGGCCGAGGACCGCGCGAAGGCGCTCGACCTCGCCGAGACCTTCGAGGTCAACTACGTCGAGCACATGGCCGAGGCGGTGGCGAGCTGGGGCCGGACGCGCAGCGACGCGTACCGCGGCTACGAGCAGTTCGTCGAGAAGGTCAGGAAGTACGACTTCCGGCAGTCGCACGCCGACAACAAGGTCCTGGCCGGCACCCCGGACGAGGTGCGCGAGCAGATCGCCGTGCTCGTCGACTGGTTCGGCGCGGACCCCACGCTCAGCCTCCAGTTCAACCCCGGTCACATGCCCTACGAGGACGCCGAGCGCGCCATGACGCTCTTCGCCGAGCACGTGATGCCCGCCTTCACCCGCCCGGAGCAGCCGGCATGACCCGCACGCCCGACGCGGACGTCGCGGTGGTGGGGCTCGGCGCCTGGGGGGCCTCGGCCCTGTGGCAGCTGGCCTCGCGCGGCGTGCGCGTGCTCGGATTCGAGCGGTACGGGCTCGGCCACCCCTTCGGCGCGTCGCACGGCGGCACCCGGATGTTCCGCGTCACCTGCCTCGAACACCCCGGCCTCGTACCGCTGGCCAAGCGCTCCCGGCAGCTGTGGCAGCAGCTGGAGACCCTCGCCGGCCACGCCCTCTTCGACCAGGTGGGCGCGGTCCTGATGGGCCCCGCGGACGGACACATCGCGGGCGGTTCGCTGCGTGCCGCCCGGGAGCACGACCTTCCCGTGGAGACCCTGACCTCCGGCGAACTGAGCCGGTGGCTGCCGCAGCACGCGGCGTTCCAGGACGGCGACATCGGCGTCCGCGAGCCGGAGGCCGGACTGATCCGGCCGGAGGCGGCGGTCCGCGCCGCCGTCGGCGCGGCGGCCGCGGCCGGCGCCCGGGTCCTCACCGACACCCGGGTCACCGCGATCGAACCGGCCGCGGACGGCGTCGTCGTCCGCACCCCCGCCCGTGACTTCCGGGTCGGACAGGTCGTGGTGACCGCGGGCCCCTGGCTCGACACACTGGTTCCCGGACTGCCCCTGGAGACCGTACGGGTCCCCCAGACCTGGTTCCGGCCGGCCGGCGACCCCGCGCCGTTCACCCTCGACCGGCTGCCGCCCTTCATGCGGGAGCTCGGCGGCCGCGGCACCATCTGGGGCCACGGCTCCCACGGCGGCCCGGACGTCAAGCTCGGCCTGGAGGACGGCGGAAGCGCCTTCCGGGTCACCCCCGCCGACGACTGTGACCGCGGCGTCACCCCGGAGGACTGGACCGCGGTCTCCGGCCTGCTGGCCGAGGCGGTGCCCGGCATGGTGGCCGTGCCGTCGCGGACGGAGGTCGGCATGTTCAGCCGCACCCCCGACAAGCAGTTCCTCATCGGCCGCCCGCACGGCCACCCGCGACTGGTCGTCGCCGGCGGCTGCAACTTCCACGGCTTCAAGCACTCCACCGGCATCGGGGAGGCGCTGGCCGACATCGTCCTCGGCCGGCAGACCAGCTGTCCGCTGGACTTCACCGATCCCAACCGATTCCTGTAAGACCTCGCCGGGAGAAAGTCTCAAGCATGCGCGATCGGGAAGAGGCACGTCGGCCGCTCACCGGAGCCCAGCTCGGTGTGTGGTTCGCCCAGCAGGTCGACCCTGCCAACGCGGCCTACAACACCGCCCAGTACGTCGAGGTCTCCGCACCCGCCGACGCGTCCCGCCTGGAGCGGGCGCTGCGGCGCGCGGTGGCCGAGACCGACGCCCTCACCGTGCGGTTCACCGTGCACGACGGGCAGCCCCGGCAGACTCCGGCACCGCTCGCCGGGCCACTCCTCGACGTCGTGGACCTGAGCGCCGGGCCGGACCCGGCGGCCGCGGCCGACCGGTGGATGCGCGAGGACACCGCCACGCCCGTCGACCTGCTGCGCGGGCCCCTCTTCCGCAACGCCCTGCTCGTGCTCGGACCGGACCGGTTCCGCTGGTACCTGCGCTGCCACCACACCCTCCTGGACGGGTACGGCTTCCAGCTGCTCGCCGCGCGCACCGCCGAGATCTACACCGCCGAGGCGGCCGGCACGGAGCCCCGCCCGCGCTGGTTCGGCACCCTCGACGACCTGGCCGGGGCCGAGGCCGCCTACCGGTCCTCCGAGCGCTTCGAGGCCGACCGCGCCTACTGGGCCGAGCGGATGGCCGGAGCCTCGGACGCCGTCACCCTCGCCCGCCGGCCCTTCGACGGCCCCGCCGTCGACCCCCTCACGGTCGGCCCCGCCCGGGTCCTCGACGCACGGCAGACCGACCGGGCCGAGCTCGTGGTCGCCGCGCTCGCCGGTTATCTGCACCGCATGACGCAGGCCGAGGACATCACGCTCGGCGTCCCGGTGGCCGGCCGCTGGGGCGCCGCCGCCACGACCCCCGGCGTCGTCGTCAACGTGCTGCCCCTGCGCCTCTCGGTGCCACGCGGCACCACCGTCGCCGCTCTCCTCGACCAGGCCGGCGAACGGCTGCGCGAGCTCCGCGGCCACCAGCGCTACCGCAGCGAGGACGTCCTGCGCGACCTCAGCATGGTCGGACGGCAGCTCACCGGCCCGCTGGTCAACATCAGGTACTACGACCGGGAACTGGACTTCGCCGGCAGCCGGGCGACCGTCGCCACCGTCGCGCCCGGGCCCATCGACGACCTGTCCGTCGTCGTCGGCGACGACCCCGCGACCGGCGGCCTCACCGTCGCCATCGAGGCCAACCCCCGCCGCTACGGCGAGTCCGAACTGGCCGCCCACCACCGGCGGTTCACCGGCTTCCTCACCGCCCTGGCCGAAGCGGACCCCGGCACCCCGCTCGCCCGGATACCGGTGCCCGCCACGGCCGTCCGCCGGTCCGCCCGCCCGGCCCGGGCCGCCGCGCCGCGCGGCGCCACCCTGCACGAGGCGTTCGAGGCCCAGGCGGCCCGCACGCCCGACCGCACCGCGGTGACCAGCGGCGAGACGCGCCTCACCTACCGGGAGCTCAACGCCCGCGCCAACCGCCTCGCGCGCCTGCTGCTCCGCCGGGGCCTGGGTCCCGGCCGGCTGGCCGCCCTGGCCCTGCCGCGCGGCGCGGACCTGGTGACCGCGCTGGTCGCCGTACTCAAGACGGGCGCCGGCTATCTGCCGCTCGACCCGCAGTACCCCGCGGACCGCCTGCGGTTCACGCTGGAGGACGCCGCCCCGGCCCTGGTGCTCTGCGACACCGGCGGCGCCGACCGGGTGCGGGGCGTGGTGGACCCGCTGCTCCTGGACGACCCCGCGGTCGCCGCCGAGCTGGACGGACTTCCCGGGACCGACCTGACCGCCGTCGAGCGCGCGGCCGCAGCCGGTCCGGCGAGCCCGGCGAGCCCGGCCTACGTCATCTACACCTCCGGCTCGACCGGCCGGCCCAAGGGCGTGGCGGTCACCCACCACAACGTCCTGCGCCTCTTCCAGCAGACCGACCACTGGTTCGGCTTCGGCGCCGACGACGTGTGGACGCTCTTCCACTCGTACGCGTTCGACTTCTCCGTCTGGGAGATCTGGGGACCGCTGCTGCACGGCGGCCGGCTCGTCGTGGTGCCCTTCGACACCAGCCGCTCCCCGGCCGACTTCCTGCGCCTGCTCGTCCGGGAACGGGTGACCGTCCTCAACCAGACCCCGTCGGCCTTCTACCAGCTCGTCGCGGCCGAGCGGGAACATCCGGACCTGTCCGGGCGACTGGCGCTGCGCCACGTCGTCTTCGGCGGCGAGGCCCTGGAGACCCACCGGCTGGAGGACTGGTACACGCGCCACGGCGACGACGCGCCGCGCCTGGTCAACATGTACGGCATCACCGAGACCACCGTGCACGTCAGCTACGCCGCACTCGACCGCGAGACGGTGCGCGCCGCCCGGGGCAGCGTGATCGGCGAGCCGATCCCCGACCTCGACGTGTACGTTCTCGACGGCGAGCTGCGGCCGGTGCCGGAAGGCGCCACCGGCGAGATGTACGTGGCCGGCCCCGGCCTGGCCCTGGGCTATCTGGGGCGGCCCGGCCTGACCGCCGAACGCTTCGTGGCCGACCCCTTCGGCGCCCCGGGCAGCCGTATGTACCGCACCGGCGACCTGGCGTGCGTACTCGACGACGGGAGCCTGTGCTACCTCGGCCGCGCGGACAGCCAGGTGAAGATCCGCGGCTTCCGCATCGAACTCGGCGAGATCGAGGCAGCGTTCGAACGCCACTCCGACATCGACCGGGCCGCGGTGGTCGTCCGCGAGGACCGGCCCGGCGACAAGCGTCTGGTGGCGTACGCCGTGCCGGCCGCCGACACGCGGCCGGACCCCGCCCGGCTGCGCCGGCACGCCGCGGAGCTGCTGCCCGCCCACATGGTCCCGTCCGCCGTCGAGCTGCTCGACGCGCTGCCGCTGACCGCGAACGGCAAGCTCGACCAGCGGGCGCTGCCCGCGCCCGCGGCCCCCGCACCGGCCGCCACCCCGGCGGCGGCCCAGGACGGATCGCGGGAGGCGTCCGTCGGCGCGCTGTTCGCCGAGATCCTCGGCCTGCCCGCGGTCGGCGCCGACGACAACTTCTTCGACCTGGGCGGCCATTCGCTGCTCGCCGCCAGACTGATCAGCCGCATCCGGACCGAGCTGGGCGTCGAACTCGCCATCGGCGCGCTGTTCGAGAACCCGACGGTCACGGGCATCGCCGGCCTCCTCGGCGACGCGGAATCGGCCGTGCCCGCCCTGCGTCCTGAGCCCCGCCCGGAGACGGTGCCGCTGTCCTTCGCCCAGAGCCGGCTGTGGTTCCTCAACCAGGTCGAGGGCCTGTCCGCCACCTACAACGTGCCCATCGCGATCCGGCTGTCCGGAACCCTCGACCGGGAAGCGCTCGACAGCGCGCTGGGCGACGTGCTCGCCCGGCACGAGAGCCTGCGCACGCTCTTCCCGCAGACCGCGGGCGTCCCGCACCAGCTCGTCCGGCCCGCCGGGGACTGCCGCGTCGAGGCGACCCTCGTCGCCTGCCGGCCCGGGGAACTGCCGGAGCGGATCCGCGCCGCCCTGGCCCGCGGCTTCGCGCTGGAGACCGAACTCCCGCTGCGCGCCGTCCTGTTCCGCACCGCACCCGCCGAGCACACCCTCCTGATGGTGCTGCACCACATCGTCGCGGACGGCTGGTCCGTCACGCCGTTCACCGAGGACCTGGCCACCGCCTACGCGGCCCGCCGCCACGGCCGCGCGCCCGCCTGGCGGGCCCCGCTGCCCGTGCAGTACGCCGACTACAGCCTCTGGCAGCGCCGGGTCCTCGGCGACGAGCGGGCCCCCGGCAGCCGGACGGCCCGGCAGCTCGCCCACTGGACCTCCCACCTCGCCGGCCTGCCCGAGGAACTCGCACTGCCCGTCGACCGGCCCCGCCCGCACACCGCCGGCTACACGGGCGGCACCGTGCACGGCCGGGTGGACGCCGCACTTCACACCCGGCTGCTCCGCCTGGGCCGGGACCGCGGCTGCACCCTCTTCATGGTGCTCCAGGCCGGTCTCGCCGCCCTCCTCACCCGCCTGGGCGCGGGGGAGGACATCCCCCTCGGCACCCCCGTCGCGGGCCGCGGCGACGTGGCGCTCGACGACCTCGTCGGCTGCTTCGTCAACACCCTCGTGCTGCGCACCGACACCTCGGGATCCCCGACCTTCCACGAGCTGCTCGACCGGGTCCGCACCACCGACCTGGCCGCCTACGAGCACCAGGACCTGCCCTTCGACCGGCTGGTGGAGGTCCTCAACCCGCCCCGGTCACTGGCCCGGCACCCGCTCTTCCAGGTGATGTTGGCGCTGCGCGAACCGGCCCGGGACGTCCCCGGCATGCCCGGCCTCACCGCCCGCGTGGAGCCCTGCGACACCGACAGCTCGCGGTTCGACCTGTCCTTCGTGTTCGGCGAGTCGACCGGGCCGGACCGGGCGCCCGGCGGCGTCGACTGCTCGCTCACGTACAGCGGTGACCTCTTCGAACGGGAGACGGCCGAGCGGCTCCTCGCCCGCCTCGTGCTCCTCCTCGAAGCCGCGGCCGACACCCCGGACCTCCCCATCGGCCTCCTGGAGATCCTCACCCCTCGGGAGCGCGAGGACCTGCTCGACGGCTGGCAGGGGCCGCGGCGCGAGCTCCCCGACGCGACCGCCTCCCAGCTCTTCGAGGCCCAGGCCGCGCTGGTCCCGGAGAAGACCGCCGCCGTCTTCGAGGGCGCCCGGCTGACCTACGCCGAGCTCAACGCCCGGGCCAACCGGCTGGCCCGCCACCTCGTCACCCAGGGCGTGGGCCCGGAGCAGGTCGTCGCCCTCGCGGTGCCGCGCTCCCTGGAGATGGTGATCGCCATGCTCGCCGTCTTCAAGGCGGGCGCGGCCTACCTCCCGGTGGACCCCGACTACCCCGCAGACCGCATCCGCCACATGCTGGAGGACGCCCGGCCGGCCCAGGTGCTGACCACCGCCGAGGCCGCCCACACCCTCCCCGGCTCGGTCACCCCCCTCCTCCTCGACGACCCGGGGACCGCGGCCCGCGTCGCGGACCTGCCCGCCACCGACCTGACGGACGGCGAGCGCCTCGCCCCGCTGCTTCCCGCGCACCCCGCGTACGTCATCTACACCTCGGGGTCCACCGGACGCCCCAAGGGCGTGGTGGTCTGCCACACCGGCATCCCCAGCCTGCTCGCGAACCAGATCGAGCGGTGCGCCGTCGGACCGGACAACAGGGTCCTGCAGTTCGCCACCGCGAGCTTCGACGCGGCCTTCTGGGACGTCGCCATGGCGCTGTTCACCGGCGGCACCCTGATCCTGGCCCCCGCCTGGCGCCTGCTGCCCGGGCCCGAGCTCTCCGAGCTCGCCGACGCCCACGACATCACCCATGTGACGCTTCCGCCGTCGGTGCTCGCGATGCTGCCCGTGGCGGGCGGCCTGCCGGCGGCCACCACGATCGTCGTGGCCGGCGAGGCCACCCCGGCCGACCTGGTCGCCCGGTGGTCGCGCGGCCGGCGGATGGTCAACTCCTACGGCCCCACGGAGATCACGGTCTCCTGTGCGATCAGCCCCCCGCTGGACGCCACCGGCGCACTGCCGATCAGCCCGCCCTCGGTGAACACCCGCCTCTACGTCCTGGACCGCCGGCTGCGGCTCGTCCCGCCGGGCGTGCCGGGCGAGCTGTACGTGGCGGGCCCCGGCACCGCCCGCGGCTACCTGGGCCGGCCCGACCTCACGGCGGCCCGCTTCGTGGCCGACCCGTTCGGGCCCCCCGGCACCCGTATGTACCGCACCGGCGACCTCGCCCGCCGGCGCCCCGACGGCCACCTCGAGTTCCTCGGCCGGGCCGACGACCAGGTCAAGATCCGCGGCTTCCGGGTGGAACTCGGCGAGATCGAGGAGGCGCTGAGCGCCCGCGAGGACATCGCCCAGGCGGCGGTCGTGGTCCGCACGGAACAGCCCGGCGACCAGCGGCTCGTGGCCTACGTGACGGTGCCGCCCGGCGCTGCCGAACCGCGGGACCTGCGGACCTGGCTGGCCTCCTCGCTGCCGGACTACATGGTCCCGTCCGCCGTCGTCACGCTGGACGCGCTGCCGCTCACCCAGTCCGGGAAGATCGACCGGATCGCCCTTGCCGCCCGCCCGGTGTCCTGGACGACGACGGGCACCGCGTACGTCGCCCCCGGCGAAGGCCTCGAGCGCCGCATCGCCGCGGCCTGGTGCGCGGTCCTCGGCCTGGAACAGGTGGGCGCCCAGGACAACTTCTTCGACGTCGGCGGCCACTCGCTGACCCTGATCGCCCTGCAGAAGCGGCTCGTCGACGAGCTCGGACGGCCGGTCCCGGTCGTCGACCTGTTCGCCCACCCCACCGTGGCCGCGCTCGCCGCGCACCTCGGCGCCGCGGAGGAGCACGGCGAACCGGCGGTCCGGCGCGGCAGCGCCGACCGCGCCCGGCAGCGCGCCGGACTCCAGCACAAGGCCATGGCCCGCCGGGCCGCCGACAGGAAGGGAACGCAGCGCAATGGCTGACGACTCGCAGACGGTGCGGGACCTGGACATCGCCATCGTCGCCATGGAGGGCCGCTTTCCGGGGGCCCGCGACGTGGCGGAGTTCTGGGCCGACCTGGTGGCCGGTGCGGAGTCCGTCCGGCCGGTCGACGACGCGGAGTTCCTCGCCGCCGGCGGCGACCCGGCCGCCCTCGGCGACCCGTACCTCGTCAGGGCGGCCGCGGCGATGGACGACGCCGACCTCTTCGACGCGGACTTCTTCGGCCTGCGGGCCGAGGACGCCGAACTGATGGACCCGCAGCAGCGCGTCTTCCTGGAGGTCTGCCACCACGCCCTCGAACAGTCGGGCCACGACCCCGAGCGCTTCGACGGGGTGATCGGCGTCTACGGCGGGGCCAGCCAGAGCCGGTACTACCTGAACCATGTGCGCCCCCGCATGGACGAGACGGCCGAGCCGCTGCGGGCCTGGTCGGCGTCCATGGGCAACGACCCCGGCGTCTTCGCCACCCGCGTCGCCTACGCGCTCAACCTGACCGGGCCCGCGCTGACCGTCCAGACGGCCTGTTCCACCTCGTTGGCCGCGATCCACGTCGCCTGCCAGGACCTGCTGTCCTACCGCTGCGACGTGGCGCTCGCCGGCGGCTCGTCGATCAACCCGGCCGCCCGGCGGGGCTACCGCTACACGCCCGACGGCCCGTTCTCGCCCGACGGCCACGTCCGGGCCTTCGACGCGCGGGCCGAGGGCATGGTGCCCGGCGACGCCACGGCGGTGGTCGTCCTCAAGCGGCTGACCGACGCGGTGGCCGAAGGCGACCGCATCCGGGCCGTCATCAAGGGCACCGCGCTCAACAACGACGGCAGCCGCAAGGTCGGATTCACCGCGCCCAGTCCGCTGGGCCAGGCCGAGGTGATCCTCGCCGCCCACGCGGCCGCCGAGGTCGACGCCGACACCATCGGCTACGTGGAGGCCCACGGCACGGGCACCCCGGTCGGCGACCCGATCGAAGTCACCGCGCTCACCGAGGCGTTCGCGGAGACCACCACGCGCACCGGTTTCTGCGCCCTCGGATCGGTCAAGAGCAACATCGGGCACACCGACGCCGCGGCCGGCGTGGTGGGCCTGATCAAGGCGGCCCTGGTGGTGGAGCACGGCACGATCCCGCCCACGCTCCACTACACCGCCCCCAACCCGCTCATCGATCTCGCCTCCTCGCCCTTCCACGTCACCGACCGGCTCACCGAGTGGCCGGCCGGCCCGACGCCGCGCCGGGCCGGCGTGAGCTCCTTCGGCATCGGCGGGACGAACGTCCACGCCGTCCTCGAAGAGCCCCCCGCGGCCCCGGCGACGCGCGGGACCGACGAGGGCTGGGTCCTGCTGCCCTGGTCGGCCAGGTCCGCCGAGGCCGCCGACCGCCTCGGCGCCCGGCTCGGCGACCACCTCGCCCGCACCCCCGGCCTCGGCCTCGGCGACGTGGCGCACACCCTGAGCCAGGGCCGCCGGACCTTCCCGCACCGCCGCTTCGCCGTCTGCCGCGACCGGGACGAGGCGGTCGCGCTGCTCGGCGCCCCCGGGCACGCCGTACCGCCCGCCGACGGCCCCGCCGAGCGGCCCGTCGCCTTCCTGTTCCCGGGCGGCGGCGCGCAGTACGAGGGCATGGGACGCGGCCTGTACGAGACCGAGCCGGTCTTCCGCGAGGCGCTGGACCGCTGCGCCGCCATCCTGGAGCCCGTCCTGGGCTTCGACGTACGAGCCGTCCTGCACCGAGGGGAGGAGGGCGCCCGGTCGAGCCTGCTGCCCGGCCTCGTCGCGACCGAGTACGCCCTCGCCACCCTGCTGATGTCCCGGGGCGTCAGGCCGCAGTCGCTCATCGGGCACTCGGCCGGCGAGTACACCGCCGCCTGCCTGGCCGGGGTGATGTCCCTGGAGGACATGCTGCCCCTGGTCGCCAAGCGGCAGTGGCTCCTGGAGCGGGCCGGCGGGGTCGCGGTGAGCGTTCAGCTGGGCGAGCGCGAGCTGGACGCGTACCTCACCGACCGCCTCTCCCTGGCCACCGTCAACGCGCCCGCCCTGTGCACCGTGTCGGGGCCGGAGGAGGACATCCGGGAGGTCGAGGCACGCTGGGACGCCGACGGCGTCGAGTACCAGCGGGTCCGCTTCCCCAGCGCCGTGCACTCCTGGCTCCTCGACTCCGTCCTGGACGACTTCGCGGCCGAGCTCGCCCAGATCACCCTGCGCCCGCCGGCCATCCCGTTCGTCTCCAACGTCACCGGCACCTGGATCACCGACGCGGAGGCCACGAGCCCCGACTACTGGCTGCGGCACACCCGCCGGACCGTGCGCTTCGCCGACGGCCTCGCGGCGCTGCGCGCGGGCACGGAGCCGGTGCTCGTGGAGGTCGGACCGGGCAGGATCCTCACCCGGTGCGCCCAGCTGCAGTTCGGCGACGCCGTGCCCGCCGTGGAGACCATGCGCCACCCGCGCGCCGACCAGCACGACCAGCAGGTGCTGCTCACCGCGCTCGGCCGGATCTGGCAGCTCGGCGCCCGGCTCGCACCGGACGAGAAGGACCCGGCGACCGGGGAGGACGAGCGGGGCGGCCGCCGCGTTCCGCTGCCCGGCTACCCCTTCGAGCGCAAGCGGTACTGGCTGGACGAGGTCCGCCCCGCCGCCTCCGCCACCGGGGCGCCTGTCGGCCGCGCCGCCGTACGCGACCTCGCCGAAGCCGAACGGGAGCTGTGGCGGAGCACCGAGGTGACCACGGTGCCGGCCCGGCTGCGCGAGGACTTCGACCGGCTCGCCGGTCTGCGGGCCGCCGCCTTCCTGCGTTCGGCGGGCGTGGACACCACGGCCGGCCGTACGTACGCCCCGGAGGACCTCGTCCGCCGCCTCCGGCCGGCCGGGCCGTACCGCAAGCTGGCGGAGGCCCTGCTGCAGCTGCTGAAGGAGTCGGGGGTGCTGGCCCGCGAGGGCGACCTGCTGCGGTTCACCGGCGACGGCGCTGCGGAGGAGGAGCGGCTCACCAGGTCCGTCACCGCGGCGCACCCGTCGCTCGCGAAGGACCTGGAGCTGCTCGACACCTGCCTGGCCCGCTGCGCGGACGTGGTGCGCGGCGACACGGACGGCACCGCGGTGCTGCTTCCCGACGGACACACGGACCTCACCGCCTCCGTGCTCGAACCGCACATGGACGAGGGCGACTTCGCCCTGTACCGCACGCTGCTGACCGAGCACGTCGTCGAGCTGGCCCGGGCGGCCGGCGGCCGCCCCTTCCGGATCCTGGAGACGGGCGCCGGGCGGGGCCGGCTGACCTGGACCGTGGCCGAGGCCCTGCGGGGCATTCCCGGAGTGCGGTACCACGTCACCGACCTGGGCCGGTCCTTCGTCCTGGAGGCCGAGCGCGAGGCCGCGCGACGGGGCATCGACTTCATGTCGTTCGGCGTCCTGGACATCGGCCGGGCCGTGGCGCCCGAGGAGCTCGGCGGCGCCTTCGACGTGGTGCTCGCCTTCAACGTGCTGCACATCCCCGCCGACCTGCGGGAGACCACCCGCCACGTCCGGCGGCTGCTGGCCCCCGGCGGCCGGCTGTGCGCCCTCGAGACCGTACGGATGCCCTGGGCGTCCCAGCTGGCCGTGGGGCTGCTCCCGCAGTGGTGGGCGTTCGAGGACGACCTGCGCCGGCACACGCCGATCCTGCCGGCCGGCCGGTGGCGCGAGCTGCTGGTCTCGGAGGCCTTCGACGACGTGCGGGTGCTCAGCGACGAGCGGGCGGACCGGTCCCTGATCCCGCACGCCGTCATCGTCGGCCGCCGCCCCGCCGACGGCGGCGGCGAGACCACCGCCTCCCGGCCGGCCGCCGGGGCCGCGCCGGCGCCGGAGGAGACCGGCCCGGCACGGCTGCCCCGGCCCGCCCTCGGCGTCGCCCACCGCGCCCCGTCGACCGACACCGAACGCGTCGTCGCCCGTCACTGGGAGGAGCTGCTGCGCGTCGACGGCATCGGGGCCGACGACAACTTCTTCGACCTCGGCGGCGAGTCCCTGCTCGCGCTGCGCCTCGTCAAGCGGCTGAGTGACGAACTGGGCGTCGAACTACGGGTGAAGAAGCTCATGGAGCGGCTCACCGTCGCGACGATGGCCGCCGAGGCCGACGCCCTGCGCGGCGCCGCCGACGCCGCCCCCGCCCCCCGGATCGCCCCCAGCGCGCGCCGCGGCCGGCGCACGGGCTGACCGCCCGCCCACCCCCACCGCTCACATCCCCACCGAGTCCTCATCCACCGGCGCAGAGCCGGGTGCTAGCCGCCAAGGAGTACACCGATGCCGTCAGCTACGACGAGCGAGACGCCGGAGCCCGCCACCGACGTGCGGACGGCCCCCCAGGAGGCGGCCGACGCCCTGGAGTTCCCGGCCACCTACGCCCAGCAGGGACTGTGGTTCTTCTACCGGCTCAACCCGCACAGCGCCTTCTACAACGTGTCGATGGTGCACCGGCTCACCGGTGACCTGGACACCGCCGTGCTCCGGCAGGCCCTCAACGACGTCGTAGGGCGTCACGAGGCGCTGCGCACGACCTTCCGCGAGCACGAGGGCGAGCTGCGCCAGGTCGTCGCCGGAGAGGTGGACATCGCGCTGCCCGTGCACGAGGCCGCCGGCTCCGCGGCCGACGGGCCGGCCCCGTACGAGGACCCCGCGGTGCGAGCGCAGCTGACCGGGCTCATCCAGGCCCCCTTCGACCTGGAGAACGGCCCGCTGCTGCGCGCCGCCCTGGTGCGCACCGCGCCCGCCGATCACCTGCTCGTCCTGTCGATGCACCACATCGTCGTGGACGGCTGGTCCCTGGGCATCCTGCTCCGGGAGCTCGCCGAGGCCTACCGGGCCCGACGCGCGGGCGAGGCGCCGCAGCTGCCGGAACTGGACATCCAGTACGGCGACTACGCGGAATGGCAGGCCGAGCAGCTGCGCGGCCCGGCCCTCGAGGACGGCCTCGCCTACTGGCGTACGCGACTGAGCGGCGATCTGCCCGAGCTGCGGCTCGCCACCGACCGGCCGCGCCCCGAGACCCGTTCGTTCGCCGGCGCCCGCCTCGACTTCGCGTTCGACGAGGAACTCACGAGGCGGCTCAAGGAGATGTGCCGGGCCCAGGGCGTCACCCTGTACATGGCGCTGTTCGCCGGCGTCTCCGCCCTGCTGCACCGCTACACCGGGCAGGACGACTTCGTCCTCGGCACCCCGATGGCCGGGCGCGACGACGCCCAGACCCAGCCGCTCATCGGCTCGTTCGTCAACACCCTGCCGATGCGCGCGGACCTCTCGGGCGATCCGTCCTTCACCCGGCTCCTGGGCCGGGTGCGGGAGATGAGCCAGGGCGCCTACGCGCACGACGACATCCCCTTCGAGAAGATCGTGGAGGACGTCGCACCGCAGCGCGGCATCGGGGCCAACCCGCTGTTCCAGGTCACGTTCGCGCTCCAGAACTACGAGCTCGGCGGCTTCGCGCTCGACGGCGTGCGCGCGGAGCGGATCGCCGTCGAGGAGGGCACCGCCCGCTTCGACCTGGAGGTGCACTGCTGGGACGACCCGCACCGGCTGCGCGGCTCCTTCGTCTACAGCACCGACCTGTTCGACCGCGTCACCATGGAGCGCATGGCGGCGCACCTCACCAAGGTGTTCGAGGGCGCGCTGGCGGACCCGTCCCGGACCGTCGGCGAGCTGTCCCTCCTCACGGCGGACGACCGTCGGGTCCTGGACGCGGTCGCCCGACCCGACGCCGATGCCGGTCCCGGGTTCGACGCCGACGCCTCCGTGCCGCGGCTCTTCGCCGCCCAGGTGGCGGCCCGGCCCGGGGCGACGGCGGTACGGGCCCCCGGTGCCGCCCTGTCCTACGCGGAGATCGCCGCGCGCGTGAGCGCCCTCGCGGCCCGGCTGCGCGATGCCGGGCTCGCACCGGGCACCCGGGCCGGCCTGCACCTCGCCGGCCCGGTCGACGAACTCGTCGGCACCCTCGCGGTCCTGGCGGCGGGCGGGGTGTGCGTGCCCCTGAACCCGTCCGACGACCCCGCGCTGCTGCGCCGCTCGGCCCGCCGCACGGGGCTCACCCTGCTGCTCACCCGGGGCGCGGCCGGCGACTGGGCGGACGGCCTCGCCGCCGTGGACCTGGACGGGACCGGCGTCGGTCCGGACGCGGCGCCGGCGCCCGTGCCGCCCGCGGGTTCCGCGCCCGCGCTCCTGCTCGACGTGCCGGGCGGCCCGTACGTCCTCGACCACGCGGGGCTCGCCGACCGGCTGGCCCGGCTGGCCGGACTGACCGGGCTGACCGCCGCCGACGCCGTCGCCCGGCACGCGGCCCGGGGCCAGGAGCGCGCCGTGTGGGAGACGCTGCTTCCGGTCTGCCACGGGGCGAGCCTGGTGGCCGGCGGCGGTGCCGGCGTCCCCGAGGACGCCACCGTGGTGATCGCCGCGGACTCCGACCTGACCGTCCTGGAGGCAGCGGACGCCCCCTCCCCGCGAGCCCTGCTGTGCCTCGCCTCCCTGCCCTCGCCCGCGCTCGTCCGCCGCTGCCACGACCGCTTCGGGTCCGCGGCCCGCTGGGTGTACGCCACCCCGCAGGCGGGTCCGGCCGGAGTCGCCGAGGCGGCCCAGGCGGAGGCGCCCCTGCTCTTCACACCCCTCCGGGCGCTCCGGGTCCTCGACGCGCACGGAGCCCCCGTCCCGGTCGGTGTCCCCGCCCAGGTGCACGGCGACGGCCCCGGCCTGGCCCGGCCGGCCGCCGGGGACCGCCCGGCGCCCTGGGCCGCCGGCGGTGACTCCGGCCGGATCGGCGCCGACGGAAGGCTGGAGATCCTCGGCCGCCGCCCCGGTACCGCCGTCGTCTCCGGCGTGTCCGTCGACCTCGCCGAGGTGACCGCGGCGATCCTGGCCGAACAGGCGGTCGCCGAGGCCGCGGTCGTCGAGCGCCGCGCCACCGCCGGGCACACCGAGCTGGTCGCCTACGCGGTCCGCCGCGGCCAGGTGACCGCGCAGCGGGTCGCGCAGGCCGCGCGCGCCGCGCTGCCCGGCGGCGCCGCCCTGGCCGCGGTCGTGTTCGTCACGGCCCTGCCGCGTACCCCCGGCGGCGGCGTGGACGTCACCGCGCTGGGCGAACTCCCCGTCCTCGACGCCGACGTGGCGGGTGCGTGGGAGCAGGCGCTGGCCGAGCGGGGCGCTCCCGCGGTCGTGGTGGTCGCGGAGCGCGACCCGGCACCGGCCGACGAGGACTTCGTCGATGCGCGGGCCCTCGCGCGCGACTCCGCCGCCGAGCCGGCCCCGGCCGGCGCCGCCGGGACGGCCGGGCACTCGGACGTACCCGCGATCAGCAGCGGCGGGCCCGCGCTCGACCCCGGCGCGGTGAACCTGGCCGAGGTGCTCCGCCGGGTCGCCGCCGACCCCGCCTCCGGTGACATCGTCTACGTCTCGCCCGACGGCGCGGAGGACCACCAGTCGTACGGCGAGCTGCGCGACGAGGCGTCCCGGGTCCTCGGCGGACTCCGCGCGCGCGGCGCGCGCCCCGGCGACAAGGTGATCCTCCAGCTCGCGGACAACCGCGACTTCGTGACCGGCCTGTGGGCCTGTGTCCTCGGCGGGTTCGTCGCCGTGCCGCTCGCCGTGTCCCCCACCTACGCGGAGGACACCGCCGCCACCAACAAACTCGCGGGCGCCTGGACGCTGCTCTCGGGTCCCCTGCTGCTCACGGACCGCACGCTCGCGGGCCCGCTGCGGGGCCTCGGCGACCGGCTCGGCTGGGCGGAGCTCCGGCTCGCCGTGCTCGACGAGCTGCGCGACGGCCCGCGGGCCGACGACTGGCACGACTCCCGGGGAGACGACCTGGTCCTCCTGCTGCTGACCTCCGGCAGCACCGGCCGCCCCAAGGCGGTCGAGCTGCGTCATGGCAACGTGCTGACCCGCACGGCGGCCGCGCAGCACGTCTACGAACTGACCCGTCGGGACGTCTCGTTCAACTGGATGCCGCTGGACCACGTCGGCGGCATCGTGATGTCCCACATCCGCGACGTCTTCGTCGGCTGCCGGCAGATCCAGGCCCCCACCCCGTGGGTGCTCGCCGACCCGCTGCGCTGGACGGCCAAGATGGCCGAGCACCGGGTGACGACCACCTGGGCCCCGAACTTCGCCTTCGGCCTGATCGCCGAGCGCACCGCCCTGCTCGCCGGGCAGGACTGGGACCTCAGCGCCCTGCGCCTGGTCATCAACGGCGGCGAGGCCATCGTCCCCCGGGTCACCCGGCGCTTCATGGAGGCGCTGGCCCCGCTCGGACTGCCCGCCACCGCCATGCGTCCGGCCTGGGGCATGTCGGAGACGTCCTCGGGCGAGGTCGACGACCGCTTCGACCCGGCGGCCTGCGCCGACGACGCCCCGTTCGTCCAAGTGGGAGCCCCCTTCCCGGGGTTCACCATGCGGATCGTCGACGGTGACGGCACCGTCGTCCACGAAGGGGTGTCCGGCCGGCTCCAGGTCAGGGGGCCGGCGGTCACCTCCGGATACCACCTGAACCCGGAGCAGAACGCGGAGTCGTTCACCGAGGACGGCTGGTTCGAGACCGGCGACCTCGCCGTGCTGTGGGACGGCAGGCTCACGATCACCGGGCGGGCCAAGGACGCCATCATCATCAACGGCCACAACTTCCACTGCCACGAGCTGGAGGAGTGCGTCGAGGAGCTCGACGAGGTCGAGCGGTCCTTCACCGCGGCCTGCGCGGTGCGCACCGCCGACAGTTCCACCGACGAACTGGCCCTGTTCTTCTGCCCCAAGGACGGTGCGGCCGACGCCGACACCATCGCCCGCATCCGCGGCAAGCTGCTGCGCGAGGCGGGGGTCAACGCCTCCTACCTGGTGCCCGTCACCCGGGACCGCATCCCCAAGACGGAGATCGGCAAGATCCAGCGGAGCCTGCTGCGCAAGCAGTTCGAGGCCGGCGAGTTCGCGGCCGAACTGCGGCGCACCGGAGCCGGCACGGACGACGACACGGCGCTGCCCAACTGGTTCCACCGGCCCGTGTGGCGGCGGGCCGCGGCCGGCCCCCGGCCCCTCGCACCGGCCACCGGCCACACCCTGCTCGTCGCCGACGAGCACGGTCTCGCGGACGCCCTGGCCGGCCTGCTGCGCGCCCGGGGCGAGCGCTGCACCGTCCTTCCCGCGGAGGCCTCCGACACCGCCCACTCCCGGGAGGCGTACGGCGCCGTGGACCGTGTCGTCCACGTCGCGGGCTGCGCCCCGTACCAGGAGCTGCCGACCGGCACGGAGGAGCTCGCCACGGCCTACCGCGAGGGGCCGCTGGCGGTCGCCGAGCTGGTCGGCGCCGTGGCCCGGGCCAACCCCGAAGGCCGGCCGGTGGCCCTGACCGTGGCCGCCACCCACAGCCAGTGGGTGCGCGAGGGCGACCGCGTGATGCCCGAGCGGGGCGCCACGGCCGGCGTGGTGAAGTCCGCCGGCCAGGAGTACGACTGGTTGCGCGCCACCCACCTCGACGTGGAGCCGCAGGAGCCCGCGGAGCTGGCGCTCCGGATCCTGGAGCTCCTCGACGCCGCCGGCAACGAGCCCGAGCAGGCGCTGCGCGGCGGCGAGCGCCGGGTGCGCCGGATCGAGCGGCTGCCCGCCGCCCCGTCCGCGGCGGTCGGACTCCGCCGGGGCGAACTCGTCGTCGTCAGCGGAGGCCTGGGCGGCCTCGCCGTCGAGACCGCCGCCCACCTCCTTTCCGCATACGGCGTCCGGCTGCTGCTGCTCGGCCGGACCGTCCTGCCGTCCGAGGAGGGCTGGGACGAGGCGCTCGCCTCCGGCGGGAGCACCGCCGAGCGGATCGCCGCCCTGCGCCGGCTGCGCGCCCTGGGCGACGTGCACTACGCGGCCGCCGACGTCACCGACGAGGCAGCCGTGCGCGCGGCCCTCCAGGACGCCGAACAGCGCTTCGCGGCGAAGGCGGGCACGGTCCTGCACCTCGCCGGCCACTTCCACGAGGCCGCGGTGACCGAGGCCTCGGAGGCCGACTGGGCGGAGGTCACCCGGGCCAAGGTGCTCGGCGCCGCCGTCCTGCACCGGCTGATGAAGGACCGGCCGGGGGCGCGCTTCCTGTCGTACTCCTCGGTCAACGGCTTCTTCGGCGGTGCCAACGTCTCCGGATACGCCGCGGCCAACGCCTTCCTGGACGCGCTCGCCGTCCACCAGTCCACCGCGCACGGCATGCGCGCCCAGAGCCTGGGCTGGACCATGTGGGACGAGCTGGGCCTCAGCCGCGGTTACGCGCTCAAGGCCCTGACCGAGGCCCGCGGATACCGCGTGCTCGCCCCCGCACAGGGCGTCGCCTCCCTCGACGTCGCCCTGCGGCACGGCACTCCGCAGCTGCTGATCGGCCTGGACCACACCGCGCCCTGGGTGGCCGGCCGGCTGCTCGCCCCCACCGCGCCCCTGCACCGGCTGCTCGGCTACCGCACCACCGGCGCCGCCGAGGACGCCCGTGGCCCCCTCGGCCTGCCGGACCGCTACGGGACCCGCACGGACTGCGAGTTCGCCACGGTAGCCGAGCTGCCCGTGACCGAGAGCGGAGAGGTCGACCGCCGGCGGCTCGCCGAGGAGGGCGGCGCCGGTGCCGCGACCGCGGCGGCGGGCGCCCGCCCGCACACCGCCGCCGAGCAGCTCATCGCCGCCATCTGGTGCGATCTGCTCGGCCTGGCGGAGGTCGGTGTCCACGACAACTTCTTCGACATCGGCGGGCACTCGCTGCGCGCGGCCATGCTGCTCAGCCGGCTCCGCGCCGAGCTGGGCGTGGACCTGACCATCGCCTCGCTCTTCGAGAACCCCACGATCGCCGGACTGGCACGGCAGCTCGACCCGATGACGGCCCAGGACCCGCTGGCCGTGGTGCTGCCGCTGCGCCGGGAGGGCGACGCCGCCCCGCTGTTCTGCCTGCATCCCGGCGGCGGCATCAGCTGGTGCTACTCCGGCCTGCTCGGCGGCCTGCCGGACCGGCACCCGGTCTACGGCATCCAGGCCCGCGGCCTGAACGGCACGGACCCCCTGCCCGCGACGCTGGACGAGATGGTCGACGACTACCTGGCGCAGGTCCGCGAGATCCGGCCGACCGGCCCGTACCACTTCCTCGGCTGGTCGTTCGGAGGAGTGATCGCCCATGCCATGGCGACCCGGCTGACCGCCGAGGGCGAGCGGGTCGGCGTCCTTGCCATGATCGACGCCTGGCCGGCGGACCCGGAGCTCGACCCGGAGTTCGGCGACGACCTGAACATCGAGAAGGAGATGCTCGGCGCCCTGCTCGCCGACGCCGGGTACGAGGGCCCCCTCGACGAGGAGCTGACCCGCACCCGGGCGCTGGAGATCCTGCGCAGTGAGGGCAGCCCGCTCGGCAGCCTCACGGAGGAGAGCATCACCTCGCTCGTCGCCATCGCGGCGAACAACGTCACGCTGCGCGCCCGCGAGCTCCGGCCGTACGACGGCGACCTGCTCCTCTTCCACGCGGACGGCGACGATCGCGACGCGGACGCTGTGACGCGCAGCTGGCAGAGGTTCAGCACCGGCCGGATCGACAGCCGCCCGATGCCCTACGGCCACAACAGCATCATCCACCCCAAGCCGCTGGCCGAGATCGGCGCGGCGGTCGGCGAGCGGATGGCGAACGGATGACCCGCCCGGCAGCACCACAGGAGAAGACCATGACCAATCCCTTCGACGACCCGGACGGTACCTACCGCGTGCTCGCCAACGACGAGGGGCAGCACTGCCTCTGGCCGGCGGCGCTGGACGTCCCCCGGGGCTGGCACACCCGGCGGGACGCGGGCACCCGGCAGGAATGCCTCGACTTCGTCACCGAGCACTGGACGGACCTGCGTCCGGCCGGCCTGGTGGACGCGGCGGACGCGGCGGACGCGGTGGACGGCGCCCGGTGAGCGACACGAGGACGCCCGTCGGCGTCGACCTGCTGGATCCCGACGTCTACGCGGTGGACAACCAGCCCCGGCTGTGGCGGAGGCTGCAGAACGAGTGCCCGGTCGGCTGGCACGAACCCACGCCCGGCGTCCCCGGGTTCTGGGTGCTGTCCCGCTACGCGGACATCATGGAGGTGTTCAAGGACACCACCACCTTCAGCTCGGCCCGCGGCAACATCCTGGGCACCCTGCTGGCCGGCGGCGACCCCGCCGGCGGGCAGATGCTGGCCGTCACCGACCCGCCGCGCCACCGCGACCTGCGCCGCATCCTCCAGGGCGGCTTCTCGGCACGGTCGATGCGGCGCATCGCCGACAGCGTCCGCGTGGTGGCGCGGCGGCTGGTCGCCGAGGCCGTGGCACGCGGCGGCTGCGACTTCGTGGCGGACATCGCGGCGCGCATCCCGCTGGAGGCGATCTGCGAACTGCTCGCCGTTCCCGTCGAGGACCGCGCGCGCATGCTGGAGCTCACGTCGACGGCGCTCGACGCGGAGAGCACGCCGATGGAGGCCGCCAGGGCGCAGAGCGACATCATGAACTACTACGCGAAACTGGTGCCCGAACGCCGCGCGGACCCGGGGGACGACGCCGTGAGCATGCTCGCGAACGGTGCGATCGACGGACGGCCGCTGAGCGAGGTCGAGGTCTTCCTCAACTGCTACAACCTCATCATCGGCGGCGACGAGACCACCCGTTTCTCCGGCGCCGGCGGCCTGCTCGCACTGATCGAGCACCCGGACCAGTGGCGGCTGCTCAAGGAGCGGCCCGAGGTCATCGACAGCGCCGTGGAGGAGATCGTCCGCTGGACCTCGCCCGCGCTGCACATCGCGCGGGTGGCGACCGCCGACACCACCGTCCGGGGCGCCCGGATCGCCGCGGGCGACATCGTCACGCTGTGGATCGGCGCGGCCAACCGGGACGAGGAGGTGTTCGAGGACCCGTACGCCTTCGACCTGGCGCGCACGCCCAACAAGCACATGGCGTACGGCTTCGGACCCCACTTCTGCCTGGGCGGCGCGCTCGCCCGGATCGAGATGCGGATCCTCTTCGAGGAGATCCGCGACCAGGTGGGCACCGTCCGCCTGGCCGGTGACGTCTCCTCCTCGCGGTCCAACTTCCTCACCGGCGTCAGCAGGCTTCCCGTCGCCTTCACGCCGAGCACCCGCTGACGCACCGACCAAGGAAGAGGCATGATGCCGAGCACCAGCACCAGCACCAGCACAAGGCCACGACTGCGCCCGGCCCTCGACGCCGTTCCCGGCTACACGCCGGCCCGGGTCCCCGCCGGCGAGGCACCGGTCCACCGGCTGGCCGCCAACGAGAGCCCCTACCCGCCGCTGCCCGGCGTCCTGGAGCGGCTCGCGGCCACCGCGGGCGACGCCAACCGCTACCCCGACATGGGGTGCCGCGAGCTGACAGCCGAACTCGCCGCCCGGCTCGACGTCCCCGCCGCGCACATCGCGGTCGGCAACGGCTCGGTCGGCGTCACCCAGCAGCTGCTGCAGATCACCGCCGGCCCGGGGGACGAGGTCCTCTTCGCCTGGCGCTCCTTCGAGGCGTATCCGGTGATGACCCGGCTCGCCGGTGCCGTACCCGTCCAGATACCGCTGACCGGCGACGAACGGCACGACCTCGAGGCCATGGCCCGCGCAGTGACCGGGCGGACCCGGTTGATCATCGTCTGCAACCCCAACAACCCGACCGGCACCGTCGTCGGACGTGCCGCCCTGGAGACGTTCCTGGACCGGGTGCCCGCGGACGTCCTGGTGGTCCTGGACGAGGCGTACATCGAGTTCGCCGACGGCTCGGACCACCCGGACGGCGTCGAGCTCTACCGGGACCGCCCCAACGTCTGCGTGCTGCGCACCTTCTCCAAGGCGCACGGCCTTGCGGGGGTACGGGTCGGCTACGCCGTCGCCCACGAGCCGGTGGCCGCGGCCCTGCGCAAGGCCGCGGTCCCGTTCGGTGTGAGCCAGCTCGCCCAGGACGCGGCCGTCGCCTCGCTGCGCGCCGAGTCGGCGATGCGCGAACGCGTCGCCGCGCTCACGGCCGAGCGCGCCCGGGTCGTCGCGGAGCTGACGGGCCGGGGATGGGCCGTGGCGGAGACGCACGCGAACTTCGTGTGGCTGCGACTCGGCGACCGCACCGAGGAGTTCGCCGACGCCTGCGCCGCGGCGGGCGTGTCCGTCATGGCGTTCCCGGGCGAGGGCGTACGGGTCAGCATCGGGGACCGCGCGGCCGACGACGCGTTCCTGCGGTGTGCGGCGCGGTTCCGTACCGGGCCGGCGGGGGAGCGGGGGCGCACCGCATGACCGCCACCGTGGCGGAGACCCGGTTCAAGGACGTCATGGCGGGCGTGAGCGGCCCGGTGACCGTCGTGACCGCCTTCGAACAGGGCGTGCCGCACGGGACCACGGTCACCGCGTTCGCCTCCCTCTCCCTCGACCCCCCGATGGTCACCGTGGCCCTGAGCGAGACCTCCGCCCTGCTCCCCAGGATCATCCGGTCCGGACGGTTCGGGGTGAATGTGCTCGCCGCCGCCCAGGAGGAGCTGGCCGGTCGCTTCGCCCGGCGTGACGTGGACCGCTTCGCCGGCGTGGACTGGCACGCCGACAACGGGCTGCCGCGACTGGCCGGCTGCCTCGGATGGGTCACGTGCGACATCGCGGGGGAGGTCCGGGGCGGCGACCACGTCCTCCTGCTCGGTGCGGTGACGGGCGCCCGGCGGAGTTCCCGGGAAGCACCTCTGATCTACGTCGACCGCGGTTTCGGTACGCTCGGACCAAGCCCCAAGATCATGCCCTTCGTCACGTCAAGGACTATTTCATGAGCGAACGCGTCATCACCCCGCGCAACCGCGGCTTCCTTTTTCTGGACGCGCACCCCGCCGGTTGCACCCGCCTGGTGAACGACATGTGGCGCTCGGCAGCCGCCCGGCCCGCGGCGGACCTCGGCGAGGACGCGCCCGTGGCCCTGGTCATCGGCTCCTCCTCCGGTTACGGGCTGGCCGCCGCCATCGCCGGGCTCGCCCGCGCGGGCATCCGCGGCATCGGCGTCTCCTTCGAGAAGGCGCCGACCGAGCGCAGGACCGGCACCGCGGGCTGGTACCGCACCGCGGCCACCGCCGAACTGGCCCGGGAGGCCGGGCGGGAGATGTACTTCCTCAACGGCGACGCGTTCTCCGACGGCATGAAGGACCAGGTCGCCGACCTGATCGAGAAGCGCTTCGGCCGGCTCGACCACCTGATCTACTCGGTGGCGGCCCCGCGCCGCACCGACCCCGAGACGGGCGTCACCTACGCCTCGGCCCTCAAGCCGATCGGCGGCACGGCCCGTACCCGGACCCTGGTCTTCGACGAGGACGGGAAGCCGGACGTCCGGGAGGTGTCGACCGAGCCGGCCGACGAGGACGAGATCGCGCAGACGGTCGCCGTGATGGGCGGCACCGACTGGGAGCGGTGGGTGTCCCACCTGGCCGGCCGCCGGCTGCTCGCCGACGGTTTCAGCACGGCTGCCCTCTCGTACATCGGCTCTCCGCTGACGGCCGACATCTACCGGCAGGGCACGATCGGCGCCGCCAAGGCCCACCTGGAGCAGACCGCCCGGGTGCTCGACGCGCGGCTGCGTGACCTCTGCGGAGGTCGCGCGGTGACCTCGGTCAACGGCGCCGCCGTCACGCAGTCGTCGACCGCCATTCCGGGCATCGCCCTGTACACCGGCCTCCTGCGGGGCGTCCTCGGGGACGGCATGGTGTCCCCGGTCGACCAGCTGGCGGAGCTGTGGGACCAGCTCACCGGCCGGAGCCCGCTCGTGACGGACGACGAGGCGCGGGTGCGCCTCGACACCTGGGAGCTCGCGGACGAGGTCCAAGCCGCCGTCGCCGACCGCTGGCGGACCGTCACCACCGACACCATCACGGACCTCGCCGACCTGGACTGGTTCCGTGACAGCGTCCGGCAGCTGTACGGCTTCAGCGTCCCCGGAGTCGACTACGCCGCCCCGGTCGAGACGGACGTTCCCTGGCCCGCCGTCTGACGAGCGAGCCCGACGCCGCCGCCGGGGGGGGGGGGGCCCCGGCCCCCCCCCGCGGCGGGGGGCCGGC